>JAUPVA010000065.1 GCA_030917245.1 Patescibacteria group bacterium | reverse complement strand
CCTGCCGTAGTTAAAATTATTGATTCCGTGGTTTAGCTCTTCGCTGATACTTTCAGCTAACGTGTAGTATCCGTCGGTTGACGTATGCTGCTGGTCTATGTATACCTTTAGCTCTGCTGGTTTATAGGGGTCAATCTCGCCACTACTTATCAGGCGCTCGACTTCAGCTTTGACTAGTCGCTTCAGCACGTAATCCTTGTATCGATGAACCGCTAACTTATTTTCAAGTATACTCGGATAAACGATATCCAGATTAACAGCTACATCTACGGAATTATACTTTTTCATCACTTCAAACAGCGAGCGTTTATGCTTAGCTGACAAAATCGCCGCCTTTAGCTCGTTACCGTTTGTGTAACCGAGTGACTTTCTGATTTCATTAACACGTTTCTTGTACGACGACTTTGCCGTCAGTCGGTCTGTGTCGTTTGTGAAAGAGTAGCCGCCGTATATGAAGAACTTGGAATTATTCCCAGTAGTAAATACTCCCGAATCATCGAGATATATCGACACCACCTGTTTTTCCGAACTCGCGAACATAAACTATATTATACCATAAGCAGCTCTACGCGTGAGGACTTTGTGCTATAATTGCACTAGATTTCATATATAAATATTTAGTGAGAAGTGAGGTGCTAGGATGAACGACGAGGCGATGCCAGAAAAGATTGATTTGGAAAAAGTAGACTGGCGGGGAAGTCGGGAATTCTTCGAAAGCCTCGGCGAGGCACTCGACAGGCTCGACGACAAAGATGAGAGCTACGACTTCACTTGGGTTGGTAAGCGCAAAAGCATTATTGAAGCTGGCGCACCAATCAATAAGACTTTGCGGCCAGATGTCGGAGCCAGCAAAAACTGGGACACTACCGAGAACCTCTTTATCGAAGGCGACAACCTCGACGCCCTCAAGCTCCTGCAAGAAAGCTACCTTGGCAAGGTCAAGATGATCTACATCGACCCACCGTACAACACCGGCAAAGATTTCGTGTATCATGACAACTTCCACGCAAATGTCGAGCAGTACGACGAAGACACCGAATACAAAGACGACGACGGCAACATCCAATTCAAAAAGAATGAAAAAAGCAACGGCCGTTACCACAGCGACTGGCTGAGCATGATGTATCCACGACTCAAGCTGGCACGGAACTTGCTAAGTGCAGATGGTGTGATATTTATATCCATCGACGACAACGAGCAGGCTAACCTAAAAAAGCTGTGTGACGAAATATTTGGTGAAGATAATTTCTTAAGCAACATCACTAGGCCCACAGGAACGCCAACTGGAGGTGGAAACGACATTTTTGTAGGAATGGCGGACTATGTCTTGGTCTATGCACGTTCTGTAGACGTAAAAATTACAGGTACTGAATTTTCCGAAAAAGACGCTTCAATTTATGATAAAGAAGACGAACGGGGACGATACCTAACCCGCACACTTCGTAGAACGGGGGGCGAAGACAGACGAGAGGATCGTCCGAGCATGTTTTTTGCTGTTACGGCCCCGGATGGAACCGAAATCTACCCTATAGGACCAACAGGTTATGAAAGTAGATGGATATGCGGAATAGAGACCTTTAGAACTATGGAGTCTAATGGCCTGATAGAGTGGATAAAAACAAAAAATGGCTGGAACGTACATCAGAAATTCTACCTAGAAGGGCGTACAAAACAACCCTCTAATTTATGGACCGGCCTTGAGGGAAATAAACAGGCCACTCGTTACGTAAGAGCGCTTTTTGACGATAAAAAATTATTTGATTATCCGAAACCAACAGCGCTAATTCGAAGAATGCTCACCATTGCTACGAATCAGGATTCGGTGGTCTTAGATTTTTTTTCTGGGTCAGCCTCAACAGCAGATGCCGTCATGCAACTCAACGCCGAAGACAGCGGTAACCGCAAATGGATCATGGTGCAGCTGCCCGAAGAAACCGATGAAAAGTCCGAAGCATTCAAGGCTGGCTACAAAACCATCCCCGAAATATCTCGCGAGCGCATCCGCCGCGCTGGTGACAAAATAGCTAGCGAGCACCCCGACGCCAAAGTTGACTACGGCTTCCGCGCCCTGCGCATCGACGACACCAACCATAAAGATGTCTACCGCCCAGCTGCTGACTACCAACAGTCAATGCTCGATAGCCTAGTAGATAACATCAAAGAAGACCGCAGCGACCTCGATCTGCTGTATGGCGTGCTCACCGCGACTGCATGGGAACTGAACAAGCCGCTCGAAACAGTCGAGCTCGACGGTGCGACTGTTTACAAATACGACTACTTCGGCGAAGTATCTGGCCTTGTGGCGTGCTTTGCTGATGAAATCTCTGAGGAGACCATCAAGCAGATCGCCCAACTAAAGCCACTAACCGCCGTGTTCAAAGAAAGCTCATTCCCGAACTCGCAGGCCAAGGTAAACCTGGCCGAGCATTTCCGTATTATCAGCTCTGACACCAAGGTGAAGGTGATCTAAAATGGAAGATAAACTTCGCAATATAGCATATATTGATGGTCAGAATCTAAAAAT
>JAUPVA010000064.1 GCA_030917245.1 Patescibacteria group bacterium | reverse complement strand
TAGCGCAGACATCTTTATCGTTGGACCAGGTAACTTATATAGTAGCGTTTTGCCTAATTTCCTGCCGACTGGCATTTCCGAAGCGATGGCACAATCAACTGCGCCAATAGTTTACGTAATGAATCTGCTGACTGATGGGCGGGCGATGTCTCAAAAGGAACCGTTAACTCATTGGGTTGCCATTGCTGAGTCGTATGTCGGTCGTTCATTTAGTCGCATCATCGTTAACCGGATTAAGCCGCCAGCCGCAATAAGTAATGCATACCGAAAAGAGGGGAAGTATCCGCTGCTTTGGACACCGGCCATTAAAGATAAGCGATTTATACCGGCGGATGTCTGGTGTGAGCCAACCATTGCTCGTCATGACCCTGCCGCACTTACTTGGGCGATTACCTATGCTGCAACTCAATTAATTAAGTAAATTTGCTATACTTGTAATATGAAAAAACATCTTCTAGGGCTAGCTATTGGTATCGTTATTGGTGTTCCGATGATTGTTGGTGCTCGTGGCATGTGGAGTGAGTCGCGATTTACGCTTGGGCAGGATGAAATGAGAGCCGGTAACATGTACTCGATTACCGAGGATATTCTATTGGCCGGAACGGTGAAGGGTGATGCTGTTATGGGCGGCAAGAATGTTACCATCACGGGCGTAGTCGAAAACGATGCACTGATTGGAGCTGCCAATGCTCAAATTACTGGCGTTGTTACTGGCGATGCTCGAGTTGCTGCAAGTGAACTACTCGTTTCCGGCAAGATCGGTGGCGACCTTGTTTTACTGACCGGCCGTTCGTACGTGGCGGAGGGGACGAAGATTGGCGGTGACTTGCTTGCTGCTGGTGGCGATATGACTATCGATGGTTCAGTCGCTGGCAATGTTCGCATTTCCGGTGGATCGATTGTGATTAACGGACCGGTGACTGGTACCATAAACATTGATGCCGCTAAGCTCACGCTGGGTGAAAAAGCTGTTGTTACCGGTGATTTAGTCTTTCGTGGGCCACAGGCTCCGATAATCTCGCCGAGTGCAATCGTGCAAGGTAAAACGCAGTACACCCGCGATGATTTCGGTAGTCGAGATTTCGGACGTTTTGCGGGCGGCGTGAGCTTTGGTGCTGCGCTTATGAAGTTGATTGTCGGCGCCATCGTTGCTTTGATTTTCTTCGGTGTCTTTAAGAAACAGGCACATGCGCTCTTGCATGCTTCATTTATTTCTCCATGGAGAAATATCTGCCGTGGTATTGTCGGGTTGATTTTGATGGTTGTTATCTCTGGTGGACTCGTGGTGACTGTTTTCGGGTTGCCTATCGGACTTTTTGGCCTCCTCTTGCTAGGACAGTTAAGTATTCTGGCATGTGCGCTTTCCGGAGTAGTGTATGGTGTTTGGGTTATGCGCGTGGTGTTTAAAAAGGCTGACCATCAACCAACTATTTCGACGATAATTTGGGGGACTATCGTGCTGCGACTTATCGTAACTATCCCAGTTTTTGGATGGATAATCGGTGCGCTGTTCTTCTTTATGTCATTCGGCGTAGTGGTTCACGAGCTGTATCAGCGTTTTTGGGTGAATCGGTAGTGACGAGAGGGGCTCGGTGACTCAGAAACAGTCCCCGAGCCCTTCCAGTATGAATCTTGCATTATTTCAGGGGATGAGCTAAAATAGCGGCATTCGTTGAAATAGTCAGTACTTAATAAAAGGCAGGCAAGACAGTGGTAGCATCGCCTTACCGCATTTGTGCGGTACAGGTTCTCGTTGCTCGCTACAAAATGCAGTTGGTAGTCAGGTCGGAAACGTATTTTCCGGATTGACTACTACTACGTTTTCGCCGCCGGACATTTACCTATGTTAGAAATTGTTCTACACGGCGAAGCAATCGCACATATTGGTTCTTTCACCATTACGAATGCAATGGTGTATTCATGGTTTGTAACCGGACTTCTTGTCGCCGGTGCTTTTGTGGTTAGCAGAAAAACGGCATTGGTCCCTGGTCGTTTTCAAAGTTTAGTCGAGAGTGTTTTGAGTGGAACGCGTGATTTCATGGCTGATGTCTTAGGAAACGTGAAGCATGCAAATAAATTCTTCGCCTTTATCGCCACGTTGTTTTTCTTTATCTTAATGAACAACTGGCTCGCACTCCTTCCCTTTACTTCATTTGGACTCTACGAGCAGACGGCTCACGGACAGATTCTCGTGCCATTTTTGCGTACAACGAACAGCGACCTTAATCACACACTGATTCTTGCAGTTCTTGCCGTCATCATGATTCAGGTGTTCGGTATTACGACGCTCGGTTTCTTTAAATACGCTCACAAATTCTTCGTTAATCCGTTCAAAGACCCAATCGGTTGCTTCATCGGAATCCTGGAAATCGCTTCTGAAATCGCTAAACTTATCTCGTTCTCATTCCGTTTGTTCGGTAACATTTTCGCTGGAGAGGTTCTGCTCGTGATTATCTCGTATCTTCTCCCATTCGGTGCGCCACTTCCTTTCATGTTCCTCGAAATGTTCGTGGGACTTATCCAGGCGGTGGTGTTTGCTACGCTCACTTTGGTTTTCATTAAGATTGCCACAAGTGAACATCATTAGGGCTCATTAAAAATCCTGATGGGTCGAATTATCATAATTAAGAATATCGAATAAAGGGAAAGACATACGAACAACAACATACCAAGCGAGAGCTTGCTGTATGGTTCGCTATCTCGACTACTTTATTCTTAAACATATGGAAGAAGTTCAAGCCGTAGCTGCCGTTGCCACCTCAGTCAACATTGACGTCGTCAAGACAATCACTGTTGCTGCTATGATGGCCATGGGTACGCTCGTTCCGGCATTCGCCATTGGTTGGATTGGTACGACCGCACTTAAAGCGATCGGACGCAACCCTGAGGCTGGCAGCAAGATTCAGACCCCGATGATCTTGGCAATCGCTTTTGCTGAGGCTATCGCCGTCTACTCTCTTGTCGTCGCGCTTATCATCAAGTTCGTTTAGTTCTTAAAATTTTGGCGAGGCGCTTTGTTGGCCTTCGCTCGAAGTACGCTTCGTTGTACTCCTTCGCTTGGCCGCCTAGCGCCTCATCCAAAATTTCGGAACTAACGTGGAGCCCATTCGATTTCGTAGTTTCGTAATTAATTCGTATTTCGTAGCCACAATTCATGGAACAGTTCGTACATCAATTCGGCATAGATTGGAAAATGATGCTTGCGCAGCTCATAAACTTTGCAATCGTCTTTTTCGTTCTCAAAAAGTTTGCCTATAAGCCAATTTTGAATTTGCTTGATGCCCGCAAAAAGAAGATTGAGGATGGTTTGGCTTTTGCCGAAAAGGCAAAGAGTGAGCTAGCCAGTATTGAGGTTATTAAAACGGAGGAAATCGCCAAAGCGCAGAAGCAAGGAGTGGAAATCGTGAAGGCGAGCGAGGTTTCAGCTACGAAAGTTCGTGACGAAATCGTTGCCGGTGGTGAGGCTGAGAAGCAGAAGCTGGTTGCAACTGGTAAAGCACTTATCTCTGAGCAGAAGAGTCGCATGGAGAAGGGTGTGTATGAGCAGGCGGTGTCGCTCGTTGAAGTTGCGCTTGGCAAGGTACTTTCAAAGAAGGAGTTTAAGGCCGAGGATCAAGCGATAATCGCGCAGGCAGTCGCTGAAATCAGTGTTAAGTAGTCCGCAACTATAACCTATCACCTAAAACCTATAACTTGTCATGAGCCGATATACCCCAAAACAATACGCATCTGCACTGTTTGAATCCCTTCAAGAATTAGGGGCTAAAGCTGATGTGGTAGTAAAAGGGTTTGTGAAAATGCTCGTAGGTAACTATGACCGGGCACTTTTGCCAAAGATTTTGATGCAGTTTAAGAAACTCGAGCGGACCAAGGCGGGACGTCACGAGGTGGTTTTGACCTCTGCTCGACCACTTGAAAAGAGTGTGATTGCGGATGTTAAGAAAAAGGTCGGCGAGAACAGCGGAATAACCGAAGTGGTTGATCCTCGGGTTCTTGGTGGTGTGCGCATCTTGATTAACGATGAGGTCGTTATTGACGGTACGCTGAAGTCGCGTATCAACAAGATGGTTGAACAACTTGTAAAGGTCGTAGGGTAGACGCTACGAAATACGAAAAAGATACGAAAATACGAAAGTGAACGGCAGGCATGCGTTCGTACTTTCGTCCAAACTTCGTAGTTCGTAGAAAATCACTAAAATAAAAAAATATATGAACGATTCAATTGTAGATAAACTGAAGAAAGAGATTGCTGGTGTCAGCGTAGGAGTAAAACAGGAAATTGTCGGACGCATTGTTGAAGTTGGTGATGGTATTGCAAAGGCCAGCGGCCTCAGCCAGGTGAAGAGCCAAGAAATGCTCAACATCGAAACTGCGCACGGTACCGTTTCTGG
>JAUPVA010000063.1 GCA_030917245.1 Patescibacteria group bacterium | reverse complement strand
GGAGATTCGATTGGTTTTAATATAGTATTACCCCATGAACAATAGCTTAATCCGTATACTACGAAGTCTCTTTCCTTTAGTCATTTTTCGCCTCGTAAGATAGCTATGACCCTCTACGCTGATGCGTACGTTTATTTCCCTGGCGGATTTGGCACACTCGACGAGCTAATGGAGATTCTAACTCTTATCCAAACAGGAAAGACCGCCAAAGCTCCGGTAATTTTATATGGAAAAAGCTTCTGGGAACCGTTAGACATGTTCATACGCGAACAGATGCTCGAACAAGAACATCTTATTACTGCTGGCGACGAACAATTGTATCTTATAACTGATAGTGTCAGCGAAATGGTCGACGCTGTACGCGCAAATAGAGCGTACTGCGACCATTAAACCCTATACTTCAGTAACGAGGTAATCACTTGGGGCATTCTGTAAATGCCGCATAATTTCATCACGGCTTAACAGTCCAGCTTGCGCTCCCAACTGCTGCACGACACTCATGCTGTTGATCGGCGCCCACGTCAAAGCATCGTCCATCTTTTCTCCGAGTGCAAGCGCTGAAACGATTGTTGATGCGAACGCGTCGCCCGCACCCGTCCGATCTAGTGGATCGGCAGGGTCAGGATAATTAGGTATCGTCACCATTTTTCCTTCATAGGAAGCGTAGGATCCGTTTGGTCCATCAGTTATAACAGCGATCTCTGGCCCCAACTCGTGTAGGCCCTCCGCAAGGCTCTGAAGATCATCATACGAACGCCCCGTCACGTCAACGGCCTCTTCCCGGTTCATAACGACTATATGGCTTCGTTCATAAACCGCTTTGAGTTTCTCAATTCCCCATTTGAAATGGAATGTACCTGGCTGAAAGGCTAATTTAATATCTTTATTTTCATTGAGATAGCTAATTAGTGATTCATGGAGCGGCCAGGAGTCAGCTCCAATATACGATAAATAAATCCATTCTGGTTTGATGCTTGGTGCCTGCCACTCATAGCGGTATTTTTCGCTTTTTACGAGCATCGTACGGTCTGCGCCATATCGTAGAACATACCAGTAGCTCGTCAGTTTGTCTTTCTCGACGACCATCGAATCAACCGAAATTTTTTCATTCTTAAGGTGCTGCAAGGCCTCTACGCCTACGTCATCACTCCCCACCCATGCCATTAGACTTGCGTCAAGTCCAAGTCGAGAGGCTGAAACGGCTGCATTTGGACTTGGTCCGACCGAGCGCACGATATCGACAGAGTCGTAGGGAGGTTTTTGGCCAAACGGCAGAGCGAGCCACTCTTTGCCATCATCCTCCTTGATAATTTTTGCACTTGATTCATTCAGCTTGATGAAAGCATCGGTGAAAATGTCACCAATCATAAGGACTCTCGGTCGGGGAGTTGGCTCTTCAGCCCCAGGGCCGTACTCAACATCATGGTGATGGGCATCTTCCTCGCGCTTAAGTCCTACCTCTGCAGCTAAATTATGAATGAGTTCATCGCTCGT
Organism: Patescibacteria group bacterium; assembly: GCA_030917245.1. Classification (GTDB taxonomy): domain Bacteria; phylum Patescibacteriota; class Saccharimonadia; order Saccharimonadales; family Saccharimonadaceae; genus UBA1020. The sequence goes on along the minus strand of JAUPVA010000063.1, from coordinate 3,088 downwards.
GCGGTCATGTTCAGCATACCGACGAATTATCTCCATACGGAGCTGTCGCTGGGCATGATCCACTCTTCTTCTACCGAAAGGAAGCTGGTGATGAGCATTTTCAATGACGTCAAGAATATTAAACGAAATAGGTCCCTCCGTAAACGGAAGTAAGACAAATTGCGTATTCGCGAGTAAGGCCAGCTTTCCGGAATCAATGATGCTATTTAGTGCATGATATAGTTCTTCGGCCGTGGTATCAGCCGGATCTACATTTACTGCCCGCATGACACTGTGAGCGGTTTCACGCATATCTGCTATAAGGCGAGTATCGACGCCAGAATTGCCGCTCGCTTTTTCAAAATCCGCTATAGTTCGCGCCAGCAATGGATGGCTATTTGATAATACTTCAGTTAAAAAGTTTGGTTTCATACGCCTCCTACAATTTCCGCTCTTTTAGTGGCATTGCATGCAACGAACTACCGTGGTGCAATATACCTGCCTTGGCGCCAACTTTTCGTACCACAGAGGTAGAGTTTGCACTGGCAAATACCACACATTCAGCAAGCGACTTATCTTGACACCACTGGCTCAAAAAGCCTGAACCAAATGCGTCCCCTGCGCCAGTTCGGTCTACAACACGTACGTCTTCGTACATGCCTGCTGTTACAACTGTTTTTCCATCTGTAGCGACTACACCATTTGGTCCGTCACTCACAATGGCGACATTTACATAGTTCAATAAATGTAGCGCAAGCTCTTCAGAATCTTGCCCTTGAACAATTTGCGCAGCCTCTTCGCGATTGACCGATAAAACCTCTACATCCTCGAGTAGGCCTTTAAGCTTTTGCAATTTTGACAATTCACCTTTACCCGGGTTAAAGAAAATTTTTATTCCTTTTTTAGCTGCGTGATGAAAAATCGAAGAAAGCACGTCCATATTCCCAGCCATACTTGAAACATACAGCCAATCAGCCTCGACTTTAGAAATATCAAAGTTTTTATAGTCGTAATGGGTGCTAGCGCCACGGTATGTCAGTATTGAACGCTCGCCGTTCGGTGCGAGCAAAAGAACAGAATATCCCGTATTTAATGTATCCGAGTAAGATACAAACCTCGTATCAACTCCTTCTTTGTCAAGGTCATCAAGTACAGCCTGACCGGCAGGATCATGTCCAATAGTTCCCATAAAAATAGCATGTAAGCCTTGCCTGCTAAACGTTACGCTGGCATTCGTCGCGCCTCCACCAGTAGAAAAGTGAATTTTATTTACATCAGCTTTAGCACCCATTTCAAGCTGCATGACTTGTTCATGAAGAGTCTTATCGGTAACAGGTTTAAATTCGTCGCTGTGGCTCAAAAAAACATCTTGAACCGCAGCACCTATGGATAGAATAGATATTGTTGAGGCGCTCATTGAGTTTAAGTATACCACTTATGGTTGCATGCGATTGGGTGTTAGCTACACTTTAAGTATGAGCGACCGCATACCGCGCTTTTCATCTCGGCCTTCAATACCCGAAACTCATTCCAAACACGCCCTCACGCGCATTTTAGTCAGTCGCCCGATCATTGCCAGCGAGCTGCTCGGCGCACTCGTATACAATTCTCGAGCATTAGAGCAAAGAGGAAATATTATGAACGGACCAATACCCATCGGTCCGTTAGATCAAACCTATTTAGTCGACATGAGAGTCGTTCGTCAACAAAAATCACCTGAGAAAAGCGAGCTACATACTCGCCTTACAAAACTCGGTGTCTTTGTCGTTGAAGCTGGGGTATTCCTCGAAGGTTTGGACAGCACTGGCAAGATGCCCCTTATCGACATAGGCGATATACTTAACCGGCTACCCGATATCAACTTATAGCTTTTCCAGCCGAGCCGAATGCATGAATCTTCTCTTCGACAACAGCCTGCACTGCTTCATAGACCGTTGGCATTAGTTTTACGACCGCGTATTCCTTCGGATTGTCTGCAAGAACTTTCTCCAGTGTCGTTCGAAATGCGTAGCGCATATCACTATTTATATTGATTTTTGATACGCCAATGCGCGCCGCTTCTTCAAAATAATGCAAAGGTGTGCCCGAGCCGCCATGCAGACTAATCTGTCCGTCAATTGCTTCCCGAAGTCTTGTGAGCAGTTCTAGATCAAGTTCTTTTGGAACAGGATATTTACCATGAAGATTACCGATCGCAGCGGCAAACGTATCGATACCTGTTGCATCAATAAATCGTTTGGCACCCTCAGGCGTACTGAATGTTTTTCTAATCTCATCATAGTTAATTTCTTCATCATGAAGATTCGATGAACCTCCGAAGTAATGCGGCTCACTCTCTACGAGTGCGCCGGTAAATTTGGCATACTCAACGACTTCTTTCGTCTTTGCAATAATTTCTTCTTCTGAGGCATCATGATTGGCCTGGGAAATGTCTATATGAATAAATTCATATCCAGCATCGATTGCTCGCTTGCATCCTTCCACCGTCGGGCTATGATCGAGATTAATATACATCTCGACACCATATTCATCTTTATAGTTGTCGACCATGTCGCGAACATTCTCAAGCCCAAGGGCTTCAACTTCACCGTCACTAACTTCTACTAAGACTGGTGCATTTAGTTTTTGCGCCGCTAAAGATATAGCAATCAGTGTTTCCTGGTTGTCTATATTAAATGCACCCACCGCGAACTTTTGCTGACGGGAACGTTGCATAAGATGACGTGCACGCGTTGTATTGTCTCGTATCTGTCGAATACTGTGACTCATTTAATATCCTTTCTTGTATTGAGGAGCTTTTTTAAGGAACTGTTTCACTTTTTCGGCTAATGCATCGCCGTTCAATCCGAAATGCTCAATCACCTCCCGCGGTTCGCCACTCTCTCCGTAACGGTCTTCTACGCCAAGTCTCTTTATCGGCACAGGTATAAACTCACTTGCCAGTTCGGCAATTGCACCACCGAGACCTGCGGCTACCTGAGCTTCTTCTGCAGTGACTGCTCTACCGGTTTTCTCTAAACTCGCTAGTATTGTCTTTGAGTCGAGGGGCTTTATTGTCGGTACGTGCACCACCTCGGCAGTTATGCCTGCACTTGCTAGTTGTTCGGCG
>JAUPVA010000062.1 GCA_030917245.1 Patescibacteria group bacterium | reverse complement strand
TTTTAATGTTTCGGTTGCAGCCGGTATTGCACTGTACGCTCTTACGAGCACACTAGACAGTCAAGTAATACATAAAGCCGCACGCAATTATAGCACTACGACAGACTGCAGTATCACTTAATGATGACGGAGTCTTCACCAAGCTGTTTTACTAGACGATCAATTAAATCGTCACTGTCTTCGACTCTAAACGGCAGTTTAATTGCCGACTTCTTTTCAGTACCGAGTACGAGTACTATGTCAGACGAACCGGGGAATTTTGAGCAGATGTCTTTTAGCTTCATTAAGCTCTCTGCATCATCTGGATTTTTTACGTGGACAAATATTTTCCGTAATACAGGTATATGAGGCACGTAGGCGACTTCGGTAGCTGCCGTTTTTGAGGCTGCTTTTTTGGTTATAGTTACTGAGCCAGCTTTCTTGGGCTTCGGCGATTTCATCGCACGCCCTGTTGATTCATATTCGGAAAGTTCTTTATCTGTGACGAGATTTATCTCATCAGCTATCAACTTAACTTCACTGATTAAATTCCCATCTCTATCGCGAGCATTTGCCTTTCCTTCAGCTCTAATGACCGCATCTTGAACAAGCTTAGCTCCAATATCACTGTATAAATTAGGAAATACGATGATCTCAGACTCACCAGACTTGTCCTCTAATGCAACGAATGCCATTTTAGATCCAGTTTTCGTAACGATTGTCCTGACACTCGTTATAATGCCCCCGATTGTCAGTTTTTTGTTATCAATATTCGGATTCATTTGAGCAATCGGAACTGTTTGTTCCTGAAAATAAGCATCATAATTATCAAGAGGATGAGCGCTCACATACAGGCCCAATAGTTCACGCTCCCAGGTCAGCCGCTCCCGTTGAGTATGTTTAATCGGAGCTGCTTGAAGAGTGATTGATGATTGAATGGATGAATTGTTAATAAGTCCGCCAAATAAGTCTGTCTGTCCACTCAGGGCATCTTTCTGCAATTTAGAAGCAAACCCTTGAATTGACTCGAGATTGAATAGTAAGTCAGATCGATCACCAAAAGAATCGAAGCCTCCTGACTTTATTAACGACTCCCACGCTTTCTTGTTGAATCGAGAAGTTGAGACACGTCGAGCAAAATCCTCAACACTGGTAAATTTTCCGTCTTCCCGAGCTCGAAGAATTTCCTCAACCGCCCCTACCCCGACTCCTTTTACCGCCGCCATACCAAAGCGGATCGTGCTTTCGCCTGGTACAACGGCAAACTCAACGTATGATTCATTGACGTCAGGAGCAAGAACGGTGATTCCCATATGGCGACACTCTGTGATTTCAATCGCCAGTCGATCAATGTCATCTTGGTCACTTGTCATAAGTGCTGCCATGAAGGCATCTGGGTAATGCGCCTTTAGATAGGCAGTCCAGTACGATATCAGACCATAGCAAGCGGCATGTGACTTGTTAAAACAGTAATTCGCAAACTCTTCAAGCTGCGCCCAAAATTTTTCCATATCTTTACGGTCAGCATTAGAATGCTTGATTGCACCTTCAATGAATTCTGGCTTAACCTTCGTCATCATCTCAAGAATTTTTTTACCGACCGCTTTACGGAGTGTGTCGGCCTGCCCACCTGTAAAGCCCGCTAGGTCTTTTGAAATCTGCATGAATTGTTCCTGGTAGACCAAAATTCCGTACGTACTCGACAGCGCTGCTTCCATTTTAGGATGTAAGTAATTAATCTCTTCCTCACCGTGCTTTCGCTTAATGAAGCTATCGATAAATTGCATTGGTCCAGGACGGTATAGCGCCACCATGGCGATAATATCTTCAAACACCGTGGGTTTTAGCTCCTTGAGATAGCGCTTCATGCCTGCCGATTCGAGCTGGAAGACACCAGTCGTGTCTCCCCGCTGGAATAACTCATATGTTTTTTGGTCATCGAGTGGAATTTCGGCAAGCACAATATCGTCGTTATATACCTTTTTAATAATCCTTAAGGCGTTATTAATGATGGTAAGATTTGATAACCCCAAAAAGTCCATTTTAAGCAGCCCCAGCTCTTCAACTGGACCCATAGGATACTGGGTTGCAACTACCCCTTTTTGAGCCATTTCAAGAGGAGTGTATTTAACGATATCGTCAGGAGCGATCACCACTCCGGCCGCATGCACGCCATGTGAGCGTATCGTCCCCTCTAATCGTATCGCAAAGTCGAATACTTCTTTGGCGGTTGGATTACTCTCGTATTCAGCTTTCAGATCGGCATCGTTTTTTACACTGACGCTGAGTGGAATGTGCCTGCCTTGCACTGGAGGTGGAATCATCTTGGAAAGACGATCCGCCTCGGCGTATGGTACTTGCAAGACTCTCGCAACGTCGCGAACAGCCGCACGAGCAGCCATTTTTCCAAAGGTGACGATATTCGCTACTCGCTCCGTTCCATATTTATTAGCACAGTAGGCTATGACCTCTCCGCGCCGAGTATCTTGTATGTCGATGTCGATATCAGGCATAGAGATACGATCAGGATTTAAAAATCGCTCAAAAAGCAAATCATATTTCAACGGGTCCAGATC
>JAUPVA010000061.1 GCA_030917245.1 Patescibacteria group bacterium | reverse complement strand
TTGGATTGCCTCTTCCGCCCCGCGCCGGGGCGGAAGAGCCCGTTGCTTTGAGGGCGGCGAAGCCAAACGAAACATTGAAAAAACCACCTGTCAACCGGATGCGTCAGCGTATCCGCAAACTACCACCGACGCACTACACACTGTATCGTTCGGCGGTGTCGCTGTTAGAATACACCTACCGACTGATTGAAAAGTTCCCCAAGAGTGAAAAGCTGGCCCTGGCGCACGACATCCGCCGGCGCACCGAAGACGTAGTGGAGCTGGTGCTTGAAGCGGTGAGCTTTTATAGCAAAGACAAAAACCGCGAGGCGCTGCTGCGTAAAACCGACATACACTTGAAGATGATTGCGGTACTGGTAGAATACGCCTACAAAAAGCGTTACATCACCGACCAAAACCTCACGGCTTGGGCGAACAAACTGTGTACACTCGACGACGAAGTCATAACTTGGGCGATGAACATAGCCAAGCAGGCAAAAAGCGGTACAATTAAAGCCAGGTAGCTGAGCTCACGGGCTTACGCGTACCGAGGGCTCGCTCCGTTAAACGCACGTCCAGTTCAGTCCGTGACCAGTAACGACCAGTCGTGGGGTTCAGATAACTCGAACTTTGTGGACGCGGACAACCCGTGGTCTATCCGCGGCGGCAATTCGAACAATGGTTCGAACGCTGGGTTGTTTTCGGCGTATAGCAACAATGGCAATGCCAACAACAACATCGGGTTTCGTGCCGTCCAGCGTGTAGCAAACAAGCGTTCATGACGTCCTTTACGGAGGCGAAGAACGTACACGCATACACTCAGGAGCCAGTCCTTTTCTGCTGTGGGCAAGGCGGCAATGTTTTGCCCAGAGGGAATAAACACTCATACCGGTAGCTCCTTTTTGGTAGGCTGTTTTTATAGCCGAACACCAGGGGCTACTTTTTTGTGGGGGGTGCCAAGCGGTCAAAACGAGTGGCGTACGTTCCCAGTTTTTTGGTGGCGTAGTGGTAGCTGCTAGCGTGGAGTGCATGGCCAAGCCAGGCGTTGACGCGGATCTCAAACCGCTCCTCGCTGTCCAGGTTCTGTTCAAAATCATCAATGATTTGGCATAACCGCCGCTTGCTGCGATCGCGTAGTAGCAGGTAGCGTGGATAGATTTTGTAGCCGCAGAAGTCAAGGCAGTGGCGGGCTGGGAAGTATCGACTTTTTGGGTTGAGCTGGAGCCGTAGCTCGTCATGCAGAAATTGCTCGATTGCTCGGTATATTCGTTTGGCCTCCGACTTGGAGTCAACAAAGCACAAAAAATCATCCATATACCGGACGTACATGTTGATGTGCAATGTCCGCTTGATGTACTGGTCAAGCTCGTTTAAGTAAATGTTGGCGAAATACTGTGAGGTGTAGCTGCCAATCGGCAGCCCTGCGTCTGTAACCCCGTTAAATATGATGGTATGGAGGAGTGCTAGCAGTTCAGGGTCATCAATATCCCGCCGCAAGATAGCGAACAATGTTGGTGGGTCGATGCTATGGAAAAACTTTGCGACGTCCAGTTTGATGATGTATGGTGTGCGATATGCCTGGAGCGAACGACACAAGTAGGCCTGCGCCTGGCGTACAGCAGCGTGTGTGCCACGGCCAGGAATGCACGCATAGGTTTGGGCGATAAAGCGTGGAACGTAATATGGCTTGATGAGCTCCTCGACGACCCATTGGTGGATGATGCGGTCAGTAAAGGGGAGCGACATGATGCTTCGTGGCTTGGGGTCGTTAATGTAAAAGTGGTTGTACGGGCTGGGTGTGTAGGCGTGCTGGTGGAGCGTGGTATGAATGCGGCTGAGACCCAACAGTTTTGACTGGTTAAACCGTAGTATCTCGATGCGGCTGAACTTGCCGCGGCTGGCACGCTGACACGAATACAATAAACCAGATAGCGTAAGGGTTTTATGGATTTTTTTGCGGAGTTTATGGGCTATACTGCTAGCATAACAGTATTGATGTGGCTACGGTTATCTTGGTGTTCGGCCGCTTCGTGGGCTGGGCTTTGCAAAGAAAAATGATATAATATGCCTATCATGGCCGCCACCGAATTATCTAAACATATTGGCAAGGAGCTCAAGGCTCTTCGTATTAAAAATAATTTGACTCAAACAGAGCTTGCTAAAAAGGCGGGCATATTTTGGAATGCGTATGCAAAAATAGAGCAAGGCAAGCAGGAACCAAAGCTCGAGACGCTTGAAAAAATACTCAAGGTACTTGGCGTAAAATCGTCAGATGTCCTACCGTTTTAGTCGTCTTTTTTCTTATAATCTTCGCGTGCTTTATAAAGCAAATCAATATCAACTCGGCCCATGTCACGCCACATATAGCGTGCTCCTATTAGCATCTCACGAGCGACTTTTTCGTTAGCGTTCTCTGGATCGTTAATTTCAAGCCAGTGTATAACTGCGGCAACATCTTCGTCGGTAACTTGGTAACCAATATCATCTGTCATATTACTCATATTGTACTACCTCCTACTTATGGGGCATTGTGAATGCGAGCATTTGCATACACAGTCTACGCGATATCGTACGCCGCATCACCTCGCGGCTTTTCGATTGGCTTAAAATATTCAGACTGCCTTCATACAAAACCGTATTATCTATGATGGCGATTCTACGGTGGCGTAAATCGTGTGATATAAAAACTCGTATGCCCGCATTTTGTAATATCCCAATTACTTCTTCGGCTTCAGCGCGCAACCTGGGCGTATGGTGGCCAGGATACCGTGTAAACACCTTGATGCTGACGCCTTTGCGCGAGACTTTTGCGGCAACGGATGCAAATTGCTCGGCTCGCCGAATAGTTAGATACGGGCTTTCGATTAAAACGGATTTTCTCGGCTGCTTAATATCCTTAAAGAAGCGCGGATAAAAACTCACCTCGTCATACAAATCAGAATACAGCAGCTCCACATTCGTTCGGTGAAATAGGCTGAACATTGTCAGCCTCCTCGTCGTCGTCCAATAGCTCACTAAGTCGTATTAAATCCTCAATAAAAGCGTTCCAGGTGCACCCCAAATGGGTCACCACGAAAACAGCTCATCTAACAGGTGGGCTTTTTTCGTGGTGTGTTTTCGTGGAAAACCGAACGCCGAAGGAGTGCGATAGCGAGGAGCAGGGCCAAAATGTTTACTTCTCTGGATGTGACGATGATATGCCTTAGTAGTGTCCGTGAGGCCACCTAGTAAATCTTGGAGCTATCGTTTGCTCGCCAATATATAACGGTTATGGTATACTCTTAGTCATAGCAAAACGGCAATGCCCGTGATGTGTGAGAAACAGGAAAGAGGAAAAAACAGACATGGATTCGTGCCTTGCTGACACCGGTGTTAATTTCTATTTAATAGTAGGAGTAGGGGTTGGTATGCTTGTGCTGGCGTTTGTCTTGGCGCGTAGTATGCGACGCCCGAAACATTTCGGTAGGGCGTCTTTTTTCATGTTGTCTCTAGTCTTCGGTGCTGGTCTCGTAGGGGGAGGCTCTCAGCCAGTCTCTGCGGCCCAAGACCGTACGCCAATACTGGTGGCCACGGCTTCTCCCGATATGTCATCTGGCCTACAAGGTGAAGTACAACGATTTAATGTACTGACGAACGACTCACCGTCGAAGGGGCACAAATTCATCTTATCAAGCATGAAAATCCAACCAACAGCTAATGCTCTTGCTGGAACAACTTCCAACCAGGCATTTACCCAAGTAATCGCACCTACCGAAGGTGAATATAACGCTGAGGCTAATGGCATGATTGAATTCACCCCCGAAACGAATTTTATTGGCCTGGCCCGCGGCGTGGCATATAGCATCGAAGATACCAGCGGCAAGACAGTCAGAAGTACCTACCGCCCAACAGTGACAGCCGTAGAAGTATGTGAGGAGGCCCAGCCAATGACACTACTCAATCGAGAATATCAATACGACCACAGCCCTTACGACGAGAATACGAACAATTTTTCACTCTCGAATGTTTCGCTGAATCTATCGAATGAAAGTGTCTATCAGGTTGAAGATCAACAGAATCTCGGCGTTGGCTCCCTGACATCTGGTACGGAATTTAGGAGTTTTGATACTGCTGAAGGATGGGCGCCTGGGTCGTCGCACGATGCTCGATCGTTATCGGTCCTTACCCGGAGCCGTGATGGTGCGTCGGTTCTTGCCATAACATATGTAGCAGGTGAAGACCCCCACCTGCTAGTTTCGTCTGACAGCGGCTATACGTGGAACCAAATCACCGATTACAACCCTGCGGATATGTACAGGAGTCCCATCGCGGCTATATCGTCGGACGGGTCTAGAATTGCAATTTTCGTTGAAGATATTGGGTACAACGACTCGATTTTCTTATCAGATGACGGGGGCTTAAGCTGGTCAATCACTCCGGTTCCTATGTATGGAACGTCCGGCGGTATCGATGACAATTTAATAATGAGTGGTGACGGCAACACGATTGCAATGATAGTTAATTCTGAAAATCCGGATTACGACGACTATATTGTTATCAGCACAGACGGCGGCGATACATGGAATGGCCAGTTTATGGGCGGAAATGTTGAATCGTTATCAGTGAGCAACGACGGCCAGACGATTATTGCCGGGAATAGGGCTACCCCTGGTGTTCGCTTGTCTACTGATGGCGGCCAGAGCTGGTCCATCACAGATCCAACAGGCGGAGAGCCTGATGTAGGATCGGAGCAAGTGTATGTCAGTAATGACGGCGACGTACTGTATGCCGAAATGAAATACGTAGAATACGGAGACCCGCCTCGATTGTTTACATCTTCTAATAACGGAGTCTCGTGGCAGGAGCTAACAGGCATGCCCGTAGCCAACTTGCAAGAACTTTTTACCTTCTTTGGAGATGGATCAGCGCTGTATGTATTGGCATCCGACCAGGACTATGAACCGGTGCTCGTATCGTCAAGCAACAGCGGCCAGACTTGGCAGGTTGTTCAAGACAACTACACTCAAGATTTCAACCCTTACGAAGTCGATTTAGATCCGTCTAGTCCGGGGCAACAGCTCGTATATGACGATTCTTCAACCAGCGGCTACCTGGTTATCTACGACCCTTCAGCGGACAAATTAACTATAGAGCTAAATTTGGAAACTGAAGACACTCCGACGTCAGATCATGTAGAACTGCAGTACGGGCTTACGAGTCAATGCAAGACGGCTGAACCCGCACAAATCAGAATAGGTTTTCTTTCGGAGCAGACGTAGGCAGATGTTATGGATGTATTGATTGGAAAGAGCAGTACATGAGTCTCACGCTAACTCGTCGCAGCTATCGCAGTAGGTTGAATGTCAAATTGGTAGGGTTGGTGACGCTCATCGTCATCAGTTGTTATGTACTCATTACAGCATCTGCGCCGGCCATTATTGGCAGTCAACTAGTGCGTGAACTAACGGCCTCTCGGCCTGTGTACGGGCCGGCAGTTTCGAAAACGGACACTGTGTATCTTCCGTCAATTGGAGTGAGCATACCAATTGTTCCTGTGGCTGGGGGGAATGAGGACGCAGCTCTTGAAAACGGAGCAATCCATCGTTCGCCAAATAGCGGCTCTCCGAAGTCCGGTGGTAATTATGTTCTGGCTGCTCACCGCTTCAGTATGCGGCTCACGCCAGCGGAAACTGTCAAACAATCACCACTTTATAACCTTAATTACGTTCGTCGAGGTGACAGTATTGTCGTAGATCACAGTGGTAGCCGGTACGAATATGTGGTGGTGAAAAAGCACACCGTACATGTCAGCAACGTCGAAATTGAGCAGTCAACCCGTAAGCCGCAGCTTACGCTCTATACCTGTGAATTGTCCGGTTCAAAGAGTGGTCGCGACGTTGTTGTTGCGGTACCGAAGGCGATTTACATGGCTAACATGAACTATACGCCGGATTACATCGACTCGTAGCTTTGTTAGCGTAAGGCTATACTGAGTTGTATGGGACAAAGTGTCGCTCGTGGTATTAATCTTGGTTCTTGGTTCGTTCTAGAAAAATGGATGACGCCAGCGCTCTTTTTGGGTACCGATGCGCGAAATGAATTTGAACTTTCTCGCACTAAAGAGGGAAGAGCTCGAATACAAAAGCATCATGCCACATATATTACGAAGAAAGATCTAGTCTGGCTTAAGAAACACGGGGTAGATATTCTCCGCGTACCGATTGGACATTGGACGCTCGGTGGAGATGATCGCTACGTCGAAGCCAGTGAGCGGCTTGATTGGTTCATGGACACTTGCCTATCAATGGGTTTTAAGGTGTTGCTAGATTTACATGCGGCACCCGAAGCGCAGAATAGAGCGGCCCATAGCGGCAGCGGCAACTCGATATCAGATAAACATTCAACCAAATGGTTGAATAATACTTTGGCACAAGCCCGCACAATACAAGTACTCTGCGATATGGCTGAGCGCTACCGTGACAACCCTGCTCTATGGGGTATCCAACTTCTGAATGAGCCTTCTGTTGATCTACTCGGCCTTAAGCTCGCACGGTTTTACCGACGGGCATATACCGCGCTTATCCATGTGGCGAGGCCTGGAACGGTCATTGTATTCTCAGATGCCTACGCTCCGCTTCGGTTAACCAACTGCTTGCGGTTTCGTCAGAAGCCAAGCTACCCTGTCGTAATGGATTGTCACATCTACCAAGTATTCGGCAGTAAAAACAAAACACGGAGCTTCAGTCAGCACATACGGCAAACCAAGGTAAAAAAGTGGTTTTTGCGGTTTCTAAGCTGGCAGCAGCCAATAATCGTTGGCGAATGGAGCGCTATGCTCCCTATCAAGTCCAGTCCTGCCCAAACCACCGCATACGCCGCCGCGCAGCTAAGAGCTTTTAAGCCAGCCATCGCTCATATGTACTGGAATTATAAAACTGAATCAGAAGGCCGCTGGAATTATAAGGATCATGACGAAAAGGGGCTGTTACAATAAGTAAAATGAGTGCAATATTTAAAAGAACAAAAATCCTCGCAACAGTCGGTCCCGCTAGCGACTCACCTGAACTCATTGAGCAGATGATCGTGGCGGGTGCAAACGGATTTCGGCTGAATTTCAGCCACGCTGCGTACGACGCGGCGGCAGCAAACATTATTAAAATTAGAGCAGCCAGCATAAAAATTGCTAAGCCTGTGGCTATATTGCAGGACTTGCAGGGTCCTAAGGTGCGCCTGGGAGTATTACAAGGTGAGCAGTTGGTGACTGCTGGAGATATACTGCGTCTTGACTATGGCGCCGAGCACGACGGCTTAACGCTGCCAGTTCAGTATAACCTTGCCGAAAAGGTGCAAGTCGGTCAGCCACTTTACTTATTTGATGGCAAGGTGCGCACTGTCGTCACTGAAATCGCCAGTTCGACAGCGATTCTGGCACGAGTCGAGAACGACGGTGTATTGATGAGCAAAAAAGGAATTAATCTTCCCGAAACCGACTTTGGCGGCGATATTATCACTGAAAAAGACATGTCTGACATCTCTTGGGGAGCCGATAAAGATATTGACTACGTTGCACTTAGCTTTGTTCAGTCGGCAGCCGATATTGATAACCTTCAAACATTACTAACAGAGCGCGGTTCACAGGCGCGAATAATTGCCAAAGTCGAGACGAAGGCATCTATAGAGCCTGAAGTACTCGAAGCAATTGTTAAAGCGAGTGATGGTGTTATGGTCGCGCGAGGTGATTTGGCAGTAGAAGTAGGCCCTGAAGTCGTGCCAATCGTCCAGCGCCGCATAATTGCGTTGTGTCGAAGATACGGAAAACTCAGTATAGTAGCCACTCAAATGATGGCAAGCATGGTTGATAATCCCGAGCCGACTCGCGCCGAGGTGAGCGATGTTGCTACGGCGGTTGTTTTGGGAGCTGACACCGTTATGCTGAGCGACGAGACAGCAATGGGTAGATATCCACTAGAGACCGTTGCCGCCATGAAGCGCGTCATAGTTTACACCCAAGAAAATACGCCACCCGATTCTATTTTGGAAGTGCTTGGCAACGATCATAATCAGCGCGCCGCTATTGGACAGGCTGCGGTAAAGTTAGCTGAAGATCTCGACGTTCAAGCGATTGTTGCCGAGACGAAATCTGGTGCTACTGCTCGTGACATAGCCGCATTCCGTCCGAACCTACCAATAATCAGCGTGACAAGCGAGGAGCGGACTGCTCAGCAACTGGCCCTCGCCTACGCCAACAAAAGCTTCATTCGTCCCGATGGCGAAAAAGCTGGCTTGAGTCTTGCAAAAGAACTACAGTCGCAAAATTTTTTTGATAAGCAACGTTCGACCGTCGTAATTGTTAGTGGTCGTCAGCCGGGGTTGGTTGGCGGTACCGATACAATCCGCGTACGTGTGCTAGAATAACGGTGATAGTAATGGTGGGTGAAAAAATAAAATTTCCTAAACGGACCATCCGTAAAGTGCCACTTGAAGGCATGACCGTTCTGCTTCGTGCAGACTACAATGTCCCTCTTAAAAGTGATGGCACCATTCATGATGACTTTCGGATTAGAGCCAGTCTTCCAACGGTACGCCGGTTACTTCGCGACGGCTGTAAGGTGGTTATTATTTCTCATCTCGGCCGGCCCGATGGTAGAGACCCTAAGCTCAGCCTTGAACCGGCAGCCCAGCGTTTAGCGGAGCTATTAAAAGAGCCGGTCCGTTTTGTAGACCAAACTATCGGTCCTAAGGTGAAGATGGCAATAAAACGAGCACCACGACGCAGTGTTATCGTGCTTGAGAACTTACGCTTTCATTCTGAAGAAGAGGCGAATGATGAAGGTTTTGCTCGTGCACTTGCGACCGATTCTGGAGCACGTTACTTTATTCAGGATGGATTTGGTGTTGTGCACCGAGATCATGCATCAACCGCGGCCATTACCTTATACCTGCCCAGTGTCGCAGGCTTACTCCTCGAGACAGAATACGTTTCGATAATTGGCGCCATGAAACACCCAAAGCGACCGTTAGTGGCAATTATGGGCGGGGCCAAGGTGAGCGATAAAATCCAGGTAGTTGATGAGCTTGTCGACAAAGCCGATACATTATTGGTTGGTGGTGCTATGGCCAATACGTTTCTTGCAGCACGAGGCATTAATGTTGGCAGCAGTAAGTACGAGAAAGACCAAACTGAAACTGTTTCTGCGATTTATCAAGCTGCAACAGTAAAAGCCGGTAGCAAGCTGGAAGATTTTATTGTGTTGCCTTCGGACGCAGTTGTAGCGCCGAGTGTCGACCAGCCTCAGCTTCATCGGGCCGTAGCGATAAACGACGTTAACGACAGCGATATGATTCTTGATATCGGACCAAAAACTACGAAAGAATTCGTTAAAACGATTGAAGGGGCTGGTACAGTAATCTGGAACGGCACGCTTGGATATGCGGAGCTAGCGGTATTCGCACAGGGGTCTGCGGCAGTCGCAGAAGCGATGGCCGGACGTAGTGACCTCGAGTCTATAATAGGCGGAGGCGATACGGCTGACTTTGCGATACATTGGGACAAGAAGAAAGGCGATAGCTTTAGCCATGTTTCAACGGGGGGCGGAGCCAGTTTAGAGCTGATGGCTAACGGTACTCTGCCGGGTATTGAGCATCTTCTGGACGCTTGAGCCCCACTGATGTACACTTAAAAGCAATATAAGCGTAAGCAGTAAATTACTAGGGTGAGCAACAAAAAACTGATTGTCGGTAACTGGAAAATGAACCTAACGGTGCATGAGTCCAGTTTGTATTTACACAAGCTCGGAGGTGCCTTAAAGGCTCACCGTAGTGTTGAGGTTGTCCTGGCGCCGAGCATGCTAGCGGTGCAGTCTATGTCATTGCAGGTTGAACGCAAGCTATTCAAGCTTGCCTCGCAGAACCTCTTCTGGAAGGACGAGGGTGCGTACACAGGCGAAGTATCAGCACATATGCTTCGTGGACTGGTAAGCTACGCCATCATTGGTCACTCTGAACGACGTCATATTTTTGGCGAGCATGATAAAGACGTACGTAATAAAGTTCAGGCCGCTGTGCGTCATGGTATTACTCCGATTCTCTGTGTTGGAGAAACTGCTCATGAACGTGCCGCAAAAGAAACCACTGGTGTGCTGCACGATCAAATCGTAGGCGGTTTGGCCAATTTAACCGCTGATGAAGTGGCAGAACTTGTTATTGCGTATGAACCTGTCTGGGCAATCGGTACGGGCGATAATGCTCTTCCGGCTGATGTCGAAAGAGCCGCGCATATTATTCGTCGGCAAGTAGAGCATTTGTATGGACGAGAAACGGCCGCTGCGGTGCGGGTGCTGTACGGGGGAAGTGTTTCTTCGCAGAATGCCTCTAGCTACCTGGCCATCACGGCAATTGACGGACTCTTAGTTGGCGGCGCTAGCTTAAAAGTAAAAGAGTTTGAAGCAATCGTAGAGGCGGCTTTTGCCGCTGGGAAGAGATAACATGAAAGACATCGATTTTGATGAATTAGATAAAGCGGTGAATTCTCTTATGTCGAACGTTCCGCAAGCTTCGGCTGCTAAAGATGAATCTGCTGCCCCAGTCGTTGTAACAAACATTCCGTCATCTACCCCGCCCGTTCAGCCCGAGACGGCTCCTCCCGTTTCTCAAGAAGCACCGGTTAGCTCTCCAAATACCCCTCGAGTCGCTGCGCCAGCCGCTCGGAGGAGTGGACGATTCATGGATATGGTGCACACATCTTCAGATATGACACCGCGTACTTCCGTAACTCCTCAAGCTTCGAGGGAGGGTATTGCAATAACACCTCGCCCCGTGTCATCAGACGTCGCCTCTCCGGCGCTTGCTCCCTCGCTACCCGTTGCAGCAGAGCCGGTAGTCCAAGAGGATATGCCTGACCCAATTGCTCTGACTCCTCCTTTGACGCAATCGGTGGAGCTGCAACCAGAGAATACCGATGAAGAAGTCTCCTCTACTCCTGCACTCCTGGCCGATTCTGCACCTCTTGAGTCGCCTTTTATAACCGATGCCAAAGTTGACAAGCGACCACTCAATGCCACGCCGGTTGAAGAGAAGCCGTGGCTTGATTTGACAGCCGAACTTAACCGAGAATCTGATTCGGTAGTGCCAGCGGCTGTTTCAGCTGAAACGTCTGTAGATACAGAGAATAATACGGATCAAAGAGATAATGATGAGCCGCCGTTAAATCCACAGATTCCCGGACTAAGTAGTGATTTAGTCGCTATTGAGGCTGGTACGAGTGTAGAGCTTACACAGGCGGTCGAGACCGAAGATGCTCAGAAGCAAGTTCAAGAGCCTGCTGCGCCACTGGGGGCTGCATCGATTCCACAGCAATACAAAACACAGGAATCGAGTGGCGACAAAAGTCATGCGGCAATTTATGACGCATCGGAGTACCCAGAACCTGTTACTCACCCGGCCAAGCACCGATCGGGCTGGCTGTGGGTACTGTGGGTGATCCTGCTTCTCGGCCTTGGCGCGGGGGGTGCCTTTGCCCTCTATAGCTTTGGAATTATCCCCTGACCTTGATTAATCGGTATAATTAGAAGAGATGAATTTTACGGAGGGGCTGAACGAGGCTCAGATACAAGCTGTCACGGCCAATGCTGGTCCGGTATTAATTTTGGCCGGAGCGGGCAGTGGTAAGACAAAAACGTTAACACACCGCATCGCTTACTTGATTGGAAATAAGAATATTTGGCCTAACCAAATACTTGCGGTGACATTTACGAACAAGGCAGCTAAGGAGATGCGCGAACGGTTAGCTGGCTTACTTAATCAGGCAAATACACGTGGATTCATGCCCTGGATGGGAACATTTCACGGTATTTGCGTACGGCTGCTAAGGCAGGATGGTCATGCTATAGGTATTGCCGCAAACTTTGTTATTTACGATGAAGATGACAGGCAAGGGCTAATCAAACAAGCGATGAAATCTGTAGGAATTACTGATTCGAATATTAAGCCAAAATCAGTCAGCGGCATGATTTCAACAGCAAAAAATGAAATGATTGGACCCGATGAATTCGCGCAGACTGCTACGTACCCTTTTCAGCAATCTGTTGCCAAAATCTATCATGAATACGAACGGATGCGCCGTGAGGCAGGCGCGTTAGATTTTGATGATCTCCTACTAGAGACGGTACGGCTATTCCGTGAAGTAGACGACGTGCGGCGCAAGTGGCAACGTCAATTTGTCCATATTCTGATAGATGAGTATCAAGATACGAACGCCGCCCAGTACGCAATTGTCAAGCAACTGGTAGGTCCTGAGCGCAATATCTGTGTCGTTGGTGATGACTGGCAGAGCATCTATAGCTGGCGAGGAGCGGACTTTAAAAATATTCTTAATTTCGAAAGGGATTTTCCTGGCGCTCTGGTAGTTAAGTTAGAACAGAACTATCGTTCAACGGGAGCAATTCTGGAAGCGGCCCACAATGTCATTACAAAGAATGTCCAACGAACTGACAAAAAACTATGGACTGCCGAAGGCGCAGGCTCTCCTGTCCAGGTTCATGAGTTGTATGATGAAGCCGAAGAGGCACGGCTGGTAGCTAGTCGCATTTCTTCCCAGGTTGCAATTGGGGCACGTCAGCCAGACGATTACGCAGTATTATATCGAACGAATGCTCAGAGCTACATTATGGAGCGAGCACTGCTTCAGGCACGTGTACCGTACCAGATTGTTGGCGGAGTACGGTTTTATGATCGGAAAGAAATTAAAGATATTATCGCGTATTTACGGCTGATATATCAGCCGAATGATCGTATGAGTTTTTCTCGGATTGCGAATGTGCCCGGAAGGGGGGTTGGCTCGACAAGTCTTGAAAGGTTCATGATATGGCAATCACGCACTGGCATGGATATTATCGAAGCGCTCGTACGTGTTCAGGAAGCGGATGGCTTAACTCCACGAGCAAAAAACTCGCTCGGGAAACTTGGAGAGATTCTTGATGGATTTAGGGTGCTCGACAGAGAACCGAGCCAGATTATCGAGGAATTGCTTGAGCGAATTGGCTATCTGAATTATTTGCGCGACGGTACACCCCAGGCCGAAGATAGGGAAGAGAATGTCAGTTCGCTGGTATCTGACGCTAAGACATTTGCGGCTCTACCAGAATTTCTTGAAGAAGTAGCGTTAATGACAAGTGCCGATGAAGCAAAAGGGCAGCCGAGCGTCACCCTTATGACGCTACATGCCGCAAAAGGGTTAGAATATCCAGTTGTATTTATGGTTGGACTCGAAGAAGGTATTTTTCCGCACTCCAGAATTCACGACGCTGGCCCAAGTGAACTGGAAGAGGAGCGACGGTTGTGCTACGTCGGTATGACTCGTGCTCGTGAAGAGCTTCACATTAGCTACGCAGCCTCGCGCTTACAATTCGGTCAGCGCGGGTATAACCCTCCCTCTCGATTTATAGCCGATATGGGCAACGCAGTCGCTGCTGTTGAGCAGCAATCAGACCAGTACATGGATGATTTCCCTGAAGCAGTAGCCTACGATATTAATGATCGAGTTCGTTCAGCACAGTTTGGAACGGGGACGATTGTCGATATCGATGGTCTAGCAGTCACCGTTTTGTTCGACAGTGGTCAGAGCAAGAAGCTCAATGTCGAATATGCTCGTTTGGAACGGGCGTAGCATAGAAGCCATTGCGATACTTTGGTATAATGAAAGCGTACGACACTACCTAGTAACGGTGTGTCAGAAGCGCCTCGGTGGTATGGCGCAACCATTCAATGAGAGATTTTTTAAAAACGATTTCGCCATTTTATTATTTCCTTGTCGGTCTGAGTATTAGCCTGGCAGTGCTTGCGCTTGCGTTAATGCCGAATGCGCATGCTGCCGGGGCTGGTGAGCGACTCATTATGATTCATGACCGGGAGGTCGAGACCGGCGTCATTACGAAAGCCGATACACTACGTGAAGTGTTTGATGAAGCAGACATAAAACTTGATAAAAACGACAGAGTAGAGCCGGGGCTTGACGAGCCGCTTGTAACAAATAGCTACCAGGTGAATATTTACCGCGCCCGTCCGGTGGTTATTATTGACGGCCCAATCAAACAACTAGTTATGAGTGCTTATCAGACGCCAAAACAAATCGCCCAGCACGCAGGTATTTCTTTACGTGATGAGGACGAAGCCGCTATAGACGTCAGTCCTGATTTCGTAGCCGACGGCGCAAGCCTCAGAATGAATGTTGACCGGGCGTTGCCTATTGCCTTGAAGCTATATGGCAAGCAAGAGACAGTCTATACTCAGGCAAAAACCGTGGGGGAATTCTTAAAAGAAAAAGACATTGTGCTAGGTAAAGATGATGACATGTCGCAGGATGCTTCGGTAGTAATTACCGCCAATATGGAGTTATCGATTTGGCGGAACGGAAAGCAGACTATTACACAAGAAGAGTCAATTGAGTTTGAGACTGAGACAATTCAAGACGCTAACCGTGAGCCAAGCTTTAAAGAGGTGCAAACTGCAGGTCAAGCTGGTAAAAAAATGGTGACATATGAAATTGAAATGCGCGACGGAGTTGAGATTGCCAGAAAAGTTATTCAGACTGTCGTCACTAAGCAGCCGGTAAAACAGGTTCAGACCGTCGGTACTAAATTCAAGTATACGGGCGGCCCCCTTTCTGAAGCTCAAATTACTGCACTCGGAATGTGCGAGAGCGGCATGACGGCAACGCGAAATTCAGGGAACGGTTTTTACGGCGCCTTCCAATTTATGCCGGCAACCTGGCAAAAAGTCGCTCCTGCTCCGTATAACTCTGTCATGCCGCATGAGGCTCCACTCGATGCCCAAAAACAAGCAGTCCAATCATTGCTCTCGCGATCAAGCATCTTCAAACAGTTCCCTGGATGTGCCAAGAAAATGCAGTCTCAAGGAATACTGTAAGTTGTGGCAGGGCCAAAAAAAGAGCTGGGGCAGCACTGGCTCACTAACCGTATTATTCTAGAGGCTATCGCTGAATCTGCCGATATTACACCGACTGATACGGTGTTAGAGATTGGACCCGGACTTGGTACGCTCACATCAGAGCTATTACGCCGTGCCGGCAACGTAATTGCCGTTGAGTTTGACGCTGAGCTCGCTCGAAAGCTTCCTGGGCAATACCCTGGAACAAATCTGACCGTTACAAATGAAGATATTTTAGCGTTTGACCTTGCCAGCTTACCCAAGGGTTACGTCGTTGTCGCAAACGTACCGTATTACATTACATCTAAGATTATTCACAAATTGATGACGAGTACCAATAAGCCACGCGTCGCGGTGTTACTTGTTCAGAAAGAGGTGGCGGAGCGGGTCGCAGCCCAGGCAGGTAATATGAGTATCCTCGCAATATCTGCGCAGGTTTACGCAGAGGCATCATTAGGAATAGAGGTTCCTCGGGAGTACTTTACGCCACCACCACGGGTAGACTCGCAGGTAATAATACTCCGAACGCGCAATCAACCTCGGGTGCAAAGTACTGATGAGCAAAAGTTCTTTCGTTTGGTGAAGGCCGGCTTCTCGGCGAAAAGAAAAAAGCTTCGCTCGAGCTTATCGGGTGGGCTCGGCATCAGTAAGCCCGAAGCCGAAAATATTGTTCGCGCGGCTGGACTCGACCCTGAGTCACGCGCTGAAATGCTATCGGTCGATGATTGGATGACGCTTATGAAAGTATATGAAAAATAGCTCACTCCTCATTGCAACCTCCACAGTGTCTGATGGCTCAATGTCTGCTAGTGTATCAGCAGATCAACGACTGAAAAATCGACAAGGATTTTTGGCCCGTTACGGCATATCTGCAGAACAAACAGCCCTGGTACACCTGAAATATGAAGGCAATGACTTTCGGCGATTTGTAACGATTGATTCTCGGCATGCCGGTGACGGTATCGTAACTCCATCGACCATCGTCGCTGACGCCTTGTTTACTCGCGATAGCCAAATCGCATTACTGCTACCGGTTGCCGACTGCATTGGAGCTGTGCTCTCTGATACGCATCAAGGAATTATCGGACTGGCACATTTAGGCAGGCATAATTTGTTGCAAGAGGGAGGCTACGCTCTTGTGCGGTATATGGTAAATCAGTTCGGAACCGACCCTACACAGGTTGAGGTGTATCTTAGTGCCGCCGCAGGAGGGACGCGCTATCCTCTCTACGACTTTGATAATCAAAGCATGCATTCGGTAGCGGTCGATCAACTGCGCAGCGCTGGCATTGATCAGGCCAAGATTACGGTTGACGACAGGGATACCACCACAGACGACGCGTTGTTTTCGCATAGTGAATTTTTAAAGGGGAATCAAGAAATAGATGGGCGCCAAGCAGTCATCTGTATGAAGCGGTGATATATATTTTTTAACCTCTGTTATACTGAGTAGCGATGGGAAAAAATCTCTATATCACCACTGCTATCCCGTATGTCAACGGCATTCCTCATATTGGAAATGCCCTTGATTATCTTTACGCCGACATTTGGGCTCGATATCAACGACAAAACGGTCGAGATGTTCGGTTTCAGGTGGGGACAGACGAGCACGGAAACAAGATTGCTGCAAAAGCAGCTGAAAATAATTTGACACCGCAAGCCTATGCTGACCAGATGTATCCTAACTTTGAGGCACTAATGAAAAAAGTCGGAGCTAGCTATACCGACTTTGTCCGTACGACCGATGGTCATCACAAAGGTGCTGTTCAATACATATGGCAGCAGTTACAGCCGTATATATACAAAGGAACCTATACCGGATGGTACTGTGTCGGTCACGAAGCTTTTTTTACTGACAAAGAAGTCGAAGCGACGGGCGGCGTCTGCCCTGATCATCAGACTCCATACGAGCAAGTAGCCGAAGAGAATTACTACTTGAAAACAAGCGAATTTACTCAAAAAATCCGTGATGCAATTGAAACCAACCAAATGCAAATTGTTCCCGAGTTCCGAAAAAACGAATTCTTAAATCTTATAAAGGACGGCTTGCCGGATGTGTCGGTTTCAAGACCAAAGAAAAGCTTGACCTGGGGGGTTGGTGTTCCAGGTGACCCAGATCAAATAATGTACGTATGGGTTGATGCGTTAAGTAATTACCTTACTGTTCTTGGGTACCCCGATAAACCCGAATGGCAGGAATTTTGGCCCGCTGATATACAAGTAATAGGAAAAGATATTTTGCGATTTCACGCAGGTATCTGGCCCGCTATTTTGCTCGGTCTGGGAATCAGTCTTCCAAAGAAGCTATTGGTTCATGGATTTGTGAATGTAGGTGGGGCGAAAATGAGTAAAACGGTCGGTAATGTGATTGATCCGAACGAAATCATTGATCAATACGGCATCGATGCGTTCCGCTATTACTTCTCGCGTCATATCCCAACCCTCGACGACGGAGATTTCACCTGGGAGAAATTTGAAAACGCTTATAACACCGAGTTGGCTAACGACCTCGGTAACCTTGTCGCCCGTGTGGCAAATATGCTTACAAAATATCAAGCCGGGGTAATCGGCGATGCACCGCTTGGCGAGCACGACATGCAGCCATACCACGAAGCTATGGAGCGACTCGAGTTTAACAAAGCCATCGATGAGGTCTGGCTGACTGTACGATCGCTCAATAAATATATTGATG
>JAUPVA010000060.1 GCA_030917245.1 Patescibacteria group bacterium | reverse complement strand
TCAGAAATATCATCACCGCCAATTCTTGATGGCATGTTTGTCGGCATTGACCGGTTTGATGTATTTACTGCCGACCTTGACCAGTTAATGAAAAAGCATCATGTCGCATTAGCTCTGTATGGTCGGCCTTTAGATGAACTTTGGTATGTTCGGCCGTTGATGCGACTTAACACAGTTTCGGATAAACAAAAATTATTTAAACTCACTGCCGAACTTGCGGCACTTGCTAAGAAGCATGGCGGCACGCCCTTCGGAGCTGGTGGAGAGGGAAGAATTGGTGCAGGTCTGCGTACCGAGGACACCAAACAGCACGAATTGTATAAGAAACTAAAAGACATATTCGATCCAAACGGAACGTTGAATCCAGGCGTGAAATATAACACATCAGCTCGTGATCTGGCGCGACAACTCCGAAGCTCGTATCACGGCTCGGCAGCAACTGGTTATTTGGCAAAGTTTTAGGTATAATTCGTTGAGTACAAGCACGAGTGGCGGAATTGGTAGACGCGCTAGCTTCAGGTGCTAGTGTCCTTCGGGACGTGGAGGTTCAAGTCCTCTCTCGTGTACCAATAAGAAACTATCCGAGAGGTTGGCGAAAGCCGATCTCTCTTTGTTTGGTACACTTAGGTGTAATGCCGCATATTCACACTAAACCTGGTAATCACGATCTGACAACAACCGCTTTTATACTTCGCCGAACAACCAAAGGGTATGTTGGCTTCCTCCATCGTCATCGCACGCTTGGTATGCTTCTGCCAGCAGGCGGTCATGTTGAATTATCCGAAACCCCCTGGGCTGGAGTTCTTCATGAAATAGCCGAAGAATCTGGCTACCAGCCGAGTCAATTGGAGGTTCTGCAGCCTACCGATCGTATTCAAGTCATGAGCGGTGTAAAAACCCATCCTGTACCCCTATTTCTGCAGACGCATGAGTTCAAGTCAATGCCAGGCCATTACCATACCGATATAGGCTTTGCCTTCGTGACTGATACGCTGCCAGAGCGACAGCCTCATGCCGGAGAGTCGCAAGACATAGAGTGGTTGTCGAACGATGAAATGCAGCTGAGGAGTCACGAGATGCCTGATGATATAGTTGAGATTTACGACTTTTGCTTCCATACCGCAGTACAAAACTGGGAACGAGTCGCCATAGGACAATTTGATGCATGAATGAAGATACGCGCAATCTCGTCGATAACTTTAAAGGCGTAACTGAGGCAGAAATTATTGCGCAACTTGACCAGTCGGGTGTCCAGTTAGAAATTGCCATTGAAAATCTCGAACGAGATTTCAACATGGGCTCTATCGTCCGCTCCGCAAACGCCTTCGGTGTTCGGATGGTTCATGTAATTGGTCGTCGTCAGTGGAACAAACGTGGAGCAATGGCTACCGATAGGTATATGCATATTACGTACCATGCAACGGTTGATGAGTTCGTAGCTTTCGCTCACCAGCGGAATAAGCGAATCATCGCTGTTGATAATGTGCCTTCTGCGCAGTCTATTCACTCTACCGACTTACCTGAATCCTCAATATTGGTATTTGGCTCCGAAGGTAAAGGAATTTCCGATGCTCTCCTTTCCGTCTGCGAAACATGTGTCGAAATCCGACAATCAGGCAGCACACGCTCTTTGAATGTCGCTGCAGCCGCTGCGATTGCAATGTATGAATGGTCTTGTCAAAGATATTATTGACATGCCTACAATTTGACATCATAATTTAAACATGTCAGAGGTAATTGACGAAGCATACCGTCGCCGCATTGGTTATGCGCAAGTCGTTGCTCATCCTGGGCCCGAGTTTAGCCATGCACTCGAACGTTTCATCAATCCTGCTTTTCTCCGTCAATTGGGTGGACGTGCAATAAGCTTACGATCAGGAGCCGCATTAACAATCATAGAGGGGCCAATTGAGTCACGTGAGAACATTCGTCGCCACGACGTATCAAAAGCAGAGCTAGCGCGAATACATCAGGAGCTTCAACGTCGTCAAGGCGGCATAAAGCCACAGGTCGCGAGAGAAATGAAGCTCTATCAGTATCCAACTCAAGAGGACGTAAAAAATACAGAAAAGGGTATAGGGATTCGCTTTAAGCTGGCGTTAGATCAGCTTACGAGAAAAGCCCTACGAGAAACCGTATTTTTAGATCCAGTAGACGAGAGCCTTCCGATGCACTTTCGACTGCGCCGAGACCAGATGGTATTAGGCGAAGATTTGCGCAAGGCCAATGATTTGCTCGTTGAGCACTTATTGCAACAAAATCCCCGCATGATTGAGTCTATTCATCTATCGTCAAATACGCGCAGGTTATAAAGCTTATCCTTGCGTTAGCCAGCTAAAACTGGCACAATAACCCTTAATGAGCTCACTATCAACGAATTCCTATAAGGGTACAAGAGACTATTACCCAAGTGACAAACGAAAGCAAAATTACATCTTTGGTGTATGGGCACGAACGGTCAGACAGTTTGGCTATGAAGAGTATGGCGCACCTCTCCTAGAGCCCTTAGAGGTATACGCGGCGAAGAGTGGTCAAGAATTAGTCGGTGAGCAGACGTACCGTTTTACTGACCGTGGCGATCGAGAAGTGGTTATCCGCCCGGAGATGACGCCGAGCATAAGTCGTATGGTTGCTGCGAAAAGACAAGAAATGCCATACCCTGCGCGATTGTTCAGCATAGCGAATTTTATGAGATATGAGCGACCCCAAAAAGGCAGAGAGCGTGAATTTTGGCAGCTCAACGCTGATATCTTCGGGGTAGAAAGTATCCTCGCAGATGCCGAAATCATTACATTAGGCAGCCAAATCATGAAAGCCTTCGGTGCAACGGACGAGATGTACGTCGTAAAAATAAATAGCCGGAATCTCATTAATGCTATGATGCATGATTACCTGAACCTCGATCCTATCCAAGCGTCACTGATGGTAAAGCTGTTCGATCGAAAAGATAAAATAACTCACGAATCTTTTCGTGATCAAGCGATTGAAATTTTTGGTTCCGAGCAAGCCAAAGAGGGTTTAGCAAAACTCGCACAGTTGGTAGCGGCGAAAGGAATTGAAACGCTTCCTGGGGAAATTGCTCAGCACGAAGCGGTTGATGAACTGCGCGTACTGTTTAGTCATTTGCGGAGCAACCGTGTCATGAACGCTCAATTCGACATCACCTTAATGCGTGGGTTCGACTACTACACGGGAATTGTGTTTGAATTTTTTGATACTCACCCCGACAACAACCGAGCAATGTTCGGAGGAGGCCGCTACGATGGACTCGTTGGACTGTTTGGAGCCGAGCCAATCAGCGCAGTAGGCATGGCTCCGGGCCTATCGATGACTGAAGTATTTCTTGAAACTCATGGCTTGATGCCAGAACTTGCATCTACAACAGAAGTCTACGTTGCGGTATTAGGCGAAAATTCCATAGAAGGGGCGAGTCAACTGGCAATACGGCTGCGTGCAGAGGGAGTAAACGCTGAGCTCGATTTTACTCTTCGCAAAATCGACAAACAGATCAAGACCGCTGTAAAAAAGCAGATTCCTTACATACTGTTTGTCGGAGAAAACGAACTCAAGCAAGAGAAATATAATCTAAAAGATACCTTGTCTGGCACGGAGGAATCGCATAGTTTTGAGCGCCTCGTCAGTCGCATAAAAGATCGTCGCCACAAACATGCAACAACTGACGAACTATTTGACCAGCTTTGACTCATTAGCTCACCTCTGTTATAGTCAGTCTTTGTATGAAGACTCTCGTAGAACATGTATCCCCAACCAAAGTAAAACTCACCATCACTCTTGGTAAAAAAGAGCTTGATGCCGCGCAGCAAGTGGCACTAACAAAACTTGCGAAAGAAATGAAAGTACCTGGCTTTCGCAAAGGCAAAGTCCCTGCAAGCGTAGCTATGAAGAGCGTAGATCCTAATCTACTTGCTCAGCAAACCGCAGATGACGCACTTAGTAAAGCGGTAGCAGAGGCATTTCTTAAAGAAGAAATTCAGGCGCTCGACAGGCCAGAAGTTGAGTTAAAAAAGTTCGTTCCTGGCCAGGAGATGGAGTTTACAGCTGAAAGTGAAGTATTACCAAAAGTGATTCTTGGTGATTACAAAAAGTTAAAAGTTAAGAAAGAGAAATCAGAAGTCACCGATTCCGATATAAAAGAGATTCTGGAACGAATGCGCGACGGAATGAGTGACAAAAAAGAGGTTAGTCGAGCTGCTAAAAATGGTGACGAAGTTATTATTGATTTCACCGGAAAGAAAGACGGGGTAGCGTTTGAGGGCGGCACGGCCGAAAACTACGAGTTGAAACTTGGTTCAAACTCGTTTATTCCTGGTTTCGAAGAAGGTATCGTCGGAAAAAAACCAGGCGACACTTTTGATCTTAAGCTAGCATTTCCTAAGGAATACCATGTGGCTGAACTTGCGGGAGCAGACGTTACATTCACGACGACACTGAAAAAAATCAATGAGTTAATAAAGCCACCACTTGATGATGCTTTTGCGCAAAAAGCCGATACTCGATTGAAAACGTTAGAAGAGTTGAAGAATGATATTAAAACAGAACTGTCGACTCAAAAAGAACGAGAATCGGAAAATAAACTCAAAGATACGCTAGTAGAAAAGCTTATCGAGGTGTCTGAAATACCGGTGCCACAAACGTTACTGGACGATCAAGCTCGTAGTATCGAGCAGGATATGACGCAGAACTTGATGTATCAAGGTCTCACAATTGAGCAATACATTTCAAACAAAGGCTTCAAAGATCGTGATCATTGGCGAACGAATGAGGTAACACCGGCAGCCGAAAAACGGGTAAAGGCAGGCTTAGCTCTCGCCGAACT
>JAUPVA010000059.1 GCA_030917245.1 Patescibacteria group bacterium | reverse complement strand
GAAACTTTTGCCAGATCCTGCCTTTGACGCGGCAGTTTGCAGTTCGCGAATCCATGAAAGGTTCTGAGGAAGTGAAGCGAGAGTTCCTTTTCGGTATGCGTCAGTCAGCTTTTTCTCATTGTAATGAAAGCTAGCAGCCAGGCCACGTTCGGCATATTCGTGCATTTCGCGAGTCCGCACTTGGAACTCAACGATCTGCCCGCTCGGAGTTTGAATGGTAGTGTGAAGGCTTTGGTATCCATTCATTTTAGGCTGTGCAACGTAATCTTTAATCCTGTCGAACAAAGGGGTATAGAGCTCATGGAGAACCCCTAGTACCAAATAGCAAGTCGATAGATCGTCCACGATGATTCGGAGTGCGATAAGGTCATGAACTCGGTCAATGTCGTGATTGACCCGATCGAGTTTTTTGAATAAGCTATAGACGCTCTTTACTCGACCATCCATTTCGAATTCAATTTTTTCATCGTCGAGTCGTAACTTTACCTCACGTTTTACGCGATCGAGTTTTTTTTGACTGCGCTTTATCCGGCTATCAAGGAGTGTTTTTGTGCGAGAAAAACCTTTCGGCATCATATAACGAAAACTCAGTTCTTCAAGTTGAACCCTCGTACGTCCCATATTGAGTCGATCGGCTAGCGGAGCAAAGACTTCCATTGTTTCGCGAGCAATTTTTTTGCGTTTATGTGGCGGCATATGCTCGAGTGTCTGCATGTTATGTAGACGGTCTGCCAGTTTAATAATTAGCACGCGAACATCTTGTCCAACGGCAATCATAAGTTTTGTTAGGTTGTCTTTGGTGGCGGGTAGGTAACTTTCAAGATCTCGCATTCCACTTCGCGCCTTGGATACCTTCGTTACGCCATCTACTAGAAACGCCACATCGCGTCCAAATAGGCTTTCAATTTGCTCAAGGCTGACGTCGGTGTCCTCGACGGTATCGTGCAAGATACCCGCAAGTATCGTATCGATATCCATTTCCCATTCAATAAGAATAATAGCTACAGCGAGCGGGTGTGTGATGTAGGGTTCACCGCTTTTACGTTTTTGGCCAGCGTGCGCTGCGGTAGCAATATCTACTGCATGCTCGAGCTCAAGTAGCTGCTCCTCTGAGTAATGCGGCTCCGCTGCCTTTATAACGTTGCGCTTATTCATACTATTAGTATACTTCAATCTGTTAGTCGGGAGACCTGAATATCTAAGATACCTACAAACAATGCGGTCGAAAGTACACTTCGGCAACTAATCTAAAATTATTATGTATAATCATAAGCGACATAACCAATACTTTCGAATAAGGGATGGGGCCATGGGAACAGCGACTTCGACAAAAATAGCTATTAACGGATTTGGACGCATTGGGAGAAATGCTTTCAAAATTGCGCAGAAACGCGATGATATTGAGATTGTAGCAATTAATGATCTGACCGATACGGCAACCCTAGCGTATCTCTTAAAATACGACAGTAACTACGGAATCTATGACCAGGAAGTTACTTCAGATGGAGAGAATCTCGTGGTTGGTGGA
Organism: Patescibacteria group bacterium; assembly: GCA_030917245.1. GTDB lineage: Bacteria > Patescibacteriota > Saccharimonadia > Saccharimonadales > Saccharimonadaceae > UBA1020. The sequence continues at coordinate 1,321 of JAUPVA010000059.1, read as the reverse complement.
AAGACCATTAAAGTTCTGGCAGAAAAAGACCCAGCTGCCTTACCTTGGAAGGATTTAGGGGTTGACCTCGTTATCGAATCGACAGGATTTTTTACCGAGATAGAAGGCGCCAGCAAGCACATTGAGGCGGGAGCAAAACGCGTAGTCATATCTGGACCTACGAAGAGCGAAGGAATCGATACTATCGTACTTGGTGCTAACGATGAGTCGGTTGAAGGCTCAAGCGAGGTAATATCTAACGCAAGCTGTACGACCAATTCACTTGGAGCGGTAATGGCGGTGCTTGAAGCAGAGTTCGGCATAGAAAAGAGCATGCTAACGACCGTACATAGTTACACGGCTAGTCAAGCGCTTCAAGATGCACCAAAGAAAGATCTTCGCGAAGGACGTAACGCTAGCGAAAATATTGTTCCAACAAGTACGGGAGCTGCGGTTGCAGTCACGAAAGTCCTTCCTCAGCTAAAAGGCAAATTTGATGGTATATCAATGCGTGTTCCTACATCGGTAGTGTCGATTAGTGATGTTACTGCTTTGCTTTCGCGCGATGTAACGGTTGATGAAATCAACGACGCATTTAAAAAAGCCGCAAAGCAACCATATTATCAAGGAATTCTTGGTGTATCTGAAGAGCCACTAGTAAGCAGGGACTATATTGGCAACAGCCATTCGGGCACTGTTGATTTAGCTTTGACTCGGGTTGTTGGCGGTAACCTTGTGAAGGTCTGCGCATGGTACGACAACGAATGGGGCTATAGTACACGACTGGTCGAATTGGTCGCGGATGTTGCCCGTACTATAAAATAACTTAGCTCACTTACTTTACGACCAGATTTATTACGCTTATACTTAACACAATGAAGATTTTTCTCGGCGCAGATCATCAAGGGTTCTATATGAAAGAGAAGCTGTTCGCATATCTTGCGAAGCATGGCTACGAGGTCGAAGACGTTGGAGGATCCGAGTTGGATCCAAACGACGACTTTCCTGATTTCGCGCAGCTTGCAGCAACTCGCATTATAGGAGAAACCGATAAAGACCCTCGAGCGATTCTAATCTGTGGCGGCGGACAAGGTATGGCGATGGCGGCTAACCGGTTTCGGGGTATTCGGGCTGCGGTTATTTGGGACGCGTACGAAGCCAAAATGACACGTCACGACAACGATAGCAATGTACTATGTCTACCGGCTCGCATACTTCAAGATGATGACACAGCCTGGAAAGGCATAGTTGAAACGTGGCTGGCAACTCCGTTTGGTGCCGCCCCTCGTTTTAAGCGCCGTAACGCGCAGATTGATGAGTTTGCGTAATGACAGCACAGATT
>JAUPVA010000058.1 GCA_030917245.1 Patescibacteria group bacterium | reverse complement strand
GTACGTTCGAGCTTCGCACCGAGCATATAGTTGTTTGATTGGTCGTTTACTTGTCCGGTAGCACCAGACTTTCTATACCCGACGGCATACCAGTATTGCGACGAACCAGTATTCAGAGGGTCTCGCGGCAACCGGCTGATGTAGGTTGGGACAAGTGGAGTTAAACAGGTAGCTACAGAATTAAACGACGAAGCAGTGCCCGGTTGGTATGTGCCGCCGCTACAGTTAGGGTAACTGCCGTTATCTGTCTTGTATAATTCTAATGCTTTCGCAAGTCCGCTCAAATCACTTAATCGCGCAGAGTCACGACCTCTTTGCTGCATTCCAGAGTAAGCTACTAATGTAATTGCAGCAAGAATGCCGATGATGACAATGACAATCAGCAGTTCAATAATAGTGAAGCCACGCAGGCGAGGTTGCATAGGCTAAGTATAAGCGATTTAGTGGGTATGCAACAAGGCTACGAATTGACATATAAGCATAAGTATGATAATATAATAGAATGACAGAACAACATAAACAGCCTGACATGATTGAAATGCCCGAAGCCTGGAAAAAAGATCGATCGGAAACAGAAGTCCGTACCGTTGGTCGTACTGTTGTAACGCGAGAATACGGCACTGGAAAATACGGTAATGGTATTGTTGTACTCGATCGCCCTGAGGGTATTCCACTTGAGGTTTCAGGACTAGATGCGCATACGATGCAAGCCCGAACGTTGAATGTGAATGACCGTCGTGAACGGTCGTCATTTCTGACTCAGGAGGAGATTGAAGAGGTCTAGCTTTATGGCAGAAGAAAATCCACGCAGCGCCATTAGTGCCGACGACATTAGCGTTCTCCGCACATTACTGCATACAATTCACGGTATTAGTCCGGTTTCGTCACCAGAACTGGCCATTGTTCCGGCTGACGAATAGGCTTAGTATCGCCACTGTGCCATGTCGGCATTGTACGTTGTATAGATTGCTGGATGCAGCAATGTTGATACGCTAGTGTGTTGGGTGCCGTTGATTTGAACTGCCTGCGCTAATTTTGTGTCAGTGAGCCATTTTAGATTCTTCGGTAGTTTAGTTGCAGTAAAGGGCTGGGAGCTCCGGGGGAGGGATATGACGAACCCCCATTCACCAAAGGACGGCACATTGATGCTTAAGGGCACGACAGTTCGTGTTTCGTCGGCCGACCGTACGGTACGCTCAACCATGGCAAAAGCCTTCGGCGTGAAAAAGCTTGAGGTAGCCTGCGTTATGAATACACCCGATTGAGTCAGACGCGCGAGTGCCGAACGATAAAATTCTTTACTGTATAATTTGGCGATTCGTTCATTAGATGGGTCGACGAGATCAGCCAGTATGACGTCGTAAGCCTGCTGACTTTCGCGGATGTGCTTAAACGCATCGGCGTTAATAACTGTGACACGATTGTCATTGAGTGAATTACCATTAAGCCGTGCAATTAGTCGATTGGTGCGGGCTAAGTTCGTCATGGCAGGGTCTAGGTCAATAATATCGATAGAATCAACAGAAGGATATTTAAGGAGTTCTCTTGCTAAAAGTCCGTCACCCCCGCCCAAAATGGCGATTTTTTTTGGCTGTCTGACTGATGACATAGCACTATGAGCTAGGGTCTCGTGATAGCGCGCTTCGTCAATACTTGAGAACTGCAGCTGATTGTTCAAGTACAACCGAGTATCATGTTTGTACTGAGTCAAAACGATTTTCTGATACGGCGAAATGGCGCTGTAGATGACTGGGTCGCGATAAGCGGCGCGGTCAATTGCTTGTTCTATTTGGGTCGCGTAGACAAAAATAAGCGTCAAGACGGACACGACGGCTATAACAAAGGAACTGGCTCGGACAGTGACACCGATTTTGTAGAGCAAGTAAAGAGCGACCGAAATATTAATGACGGCGACGGCGAGCGATGTACGAAGGAGACCGAGATGAGGAAGGAGGAGGAACGGGAACAGCAATGAGGCAATCAGGGCACCGAAGTAATCGAGCGCCAGAACACGACTCAAAAGGTTAATTGTTGAATTTGACCCTCGTGCCTTGAACAAACGCATCATAAGCGGTATTTCGAGCCCTATAAGTACACCAATGGCAAGGCTTAAAAGAATAAATACAAGCCAGTAATACGGTGTAAGACTGTAGGCCGCAAATAGTATCAGCACCGACAAGCCACCAATGAGGCCTAGTGCAACTTCGTTCCATGCGAAAGCGTGACTGCTACGATGGGCGACTCGAGAACTGATGATTGAGCCGATACCCATGCCAAATAGAGTAACGCCAGTAGCAAGGCTAAAGCTGACGATGGAATCTCCAAAGAGAAACGAGGCGGCCGTTCCAAGAATCAATTCATATATTAGCCCGCCAACGGCGACGAGAAACGCCGCCGCGAACAGTGCGGGAGTAGGCAGGTGCGCCTGCGCTTTATGGGCCATCGGTGAAACTAGCTGCCGATTGTACCACTGATGATAATCGCAATCGAAATCGAAAGACCAGCAATTACAATCCCAACGGCAGTGTTTTGGTCAGTAATAAGTTCCTTGCGGACCCGGAGACCAAACAGTTTATTTAAGGCAATGACAGACAGTGTCAGGATAATGACTCCAATGAATGTATACAGCAACGTTGCCGTGAGTGCTTCGACTGTGAGTCCGTTCTGTTCTGTGAGGGTTACTGCTTCCATAAAATACTCCTTTAATTTACGTTATTTTCCAACCCCGCCGCCACTGCCGCTACTTCCGAATCCGTAGACGGTACGCGTTTGACAATCTTGAACGGTGGTTGGCTGTGTAGTTGAGGATAGCGTCTGTGATGTTGAGTAGGGAGAAGGGGACGTGCTGCTGACGGTTCGTGGCGTACAGACGGTTTCTGAGCGAGGAACGATTGAACTTCCAAAAAACATCAGTCCAAAAATTCCCCATACACCGATTTGTAGCAAGGCGCTTGAGTTGATTGGGGTAACAACTCGACCGAGTACTCGTTTTTGGGCAGATTTTGACAATACGCGAGACCGGTACATGTCGAATTCACGGTCATTATATCGTTCGGCAGAGAACTTGACCGTCCGGTCAGAGGAATCGACCATCTCGGCGTATTCCATTTCCTCACCTTCGAATATGTGATAACTAAAGGTTCCGTCTCGGCGAACGAGCGTGCCTTTACCAGCTTCCGTGACGATAAGATTTCGAGTAATTGTGTCGTCGAGAAATGGGATGGTCTGATTTTTTAACAGCCCTCGAGGGTCGACCTTTTGGGCACGACGGATAGGTTCGTACAGTGAAACCTGGCGGCTGTAATGGTCGTATTCTACCCAGCTATCGATATCGTTAAAGCCACGCAACTCCCATTCTTCCCAGTAGTAGAACGTGCGGTCATTCGGATCCCACTCCTTGTATAGAGCAACACCTTCTGCGGTCGTACTCGTCTTTTCGCCCATAAAATGCTGGCCGAGTTTAATACGGGCTTTGGTACGTGGTTTAAACCATTTCATGAATTAATCTCACTTGTAAGAATGCGGCTCGCTTTTAGATGAAATTGGAGGACACGTTGTAGGTCTTTGCTGGGTACGGGATCGTTTTGGCAGGTGGCAACGACGAACTTGGCGGTCTGTCTCTCTGGCCATGTATGGAGAGCAATATGTGATTCGGACAAAAGTGCCACCATGGTGATGCCTTGGGGTTTAAATTGATGGGATACCCCGTCAATTCGCGTAAAATTACCGACGGTAATTAACTCATCAACACAGCGAGACAAGAGTGCGTGGTCATTAAGGGTGCCGGCATCAGCGGTTACGGTAAACACCTGCGTGCGGTAGTCGATTGGGTCCATGGTGCTTCCATAATACCAGACTACCTTTGGCGACGGTTTATATCTTCACCTCTGGTATACTACCTAGAGATGAACGAAGTCATTGCAACGGTTATAAAAGATTTATTCGGTCTTGAAGTCGAGATTGTTTTGACTCG
>JAUPVA010000057.1 GCA_030917245.1 Patescibacteria group bacterium | reverse complement strand
TGCAAAGCTTGGGCTTATCGCCGCTCTGAGCACGGCGTTCTCGCTACTTGTGGTTCGAAAAATCGGCGGTCTTATCGACAAAAGGCGGGGCAGAGAACTACTCCACGTCAGCCTAGTGCTCAATGCCTTTATCCATCTTCTTCGTCCTTTGGCACGCTCAACTGTAGGGGTGCTTGGTATCAATATGGCAAACGAGCCAGTAACTGCCGGCTACCGAATGCCCTATCTCAAAGGTATCTATGACACCGCCGACAGTGTGCCCGGCTACCGCATTGCCTACCTTACGAGCTTGTCGATTGTCGATTCGTTTGCCCGGCTTGGGCTCTGGGTGTTTGTTTTTATCGGCTTCTACGTATTTGAAGCCAAGTCGACTCTCCAGGTTACTTTCCTTGTCGCTTCACTCTGTTCTTTCGGCGTTATGGTCGAACGCTTCAGGGCACTAGATACAAACTAGCAATAAACGCTATACTACTAGCAAGATGGGCACCAAAAAACGCAAAATTATCTCCGCTTCCATAACGAGCATCAACGTGCTGGCTCTAGGTGCTGTAGCGACTCTGGCGACTATAGAGCTTCGCAAAAACAACACTCAGTCGGGCGAACTCTACCAGCGTGTTCAGTCAGCCGATGAGGCAAATGTCGGTATAGCCGAAGCCCTCTCAGCGCTTCAAGTACATGTCGCAACACACATGAACGCTTCACCACTGCCTCAGCTTGGCGACAATGCTCCAGTACAGCTGTCAAAGTCATACGAACGCGCCAAAGCTTCCGAAGTAGCTCGCGTCACCTCCGAAAGACAGCGCGTCACCAACGAAGGCATCGCAGTCTGCGAAGCCCAATATGGTACCTCTCAGCTCACTATCCGCTCGCAGTGTATTGCCAACTACGGTGCTTCACATCCCGTTCAGCCCGAAAAAGAAATCATTGCCGACCTCTACCGCTATGACTTCGTAAGCCCGGTCTGGACACCCGACAAAGCTGGCTGGCTGGTACTAGTAGCAATTATTCTTACAGCTACGCTCGTTCTACGTGTCGTGTCAAAAATACTTGCAACATTTCTCATCAAAAACTAAACCACCCCAGAGAGCGGGGTGGTTTAGTTTCCGTAAATGTATCTAGCTTACGGAGTAGTCTTTTTTGTAGTGTCAGTTGTTGTTGGCGTTGTTACTGCAGGATCAGTTGTTTCGCTGGCCTTGTTCGCCGCATCAGGGTTCTTCTTGTATTCACGAATTGCTGTTACGACTTGGCCACTTTCTTTTAGGTTTTCCCAAAATAGCACCTTGTCCTTAGCGATAAACATCTCGTCATCAGGTCCATGAAGCTCGTTTCCTAGCTTTGCAAGGCTGATGCTCTGCTGTGCCGCATTTGCAGCCTGTTGGCCTTCTGGCTGGATCTTTTGCTCTACACGTACGTAGAATATGTCCGTTAGGCGGTAGTAATGTTCGTTAAATGCTTCTAGCTTTCCAAAGTAGACCTGGCCATCTTGGCTATTTAGAAATACCGCCTGGTATTGGTCTTTCTTAACTGCGCTGTCGAGGCCTTTTCCGCCACCCATTACAACGACGAGCAACATTAGCGTAGCGAGAATTGCTACTGCAAATAATGAAATACTCAAAAATATCTGTGTCTTCGTTAGCCTTTTGCTTTTCGAAACTGTCATCGGGCTCTGTACGTGCCCCTGTGGTGCCATAGGCTGTTGCATCTATCTCTCCTTATTATGCTGTTTATATTGGTGTGAGCGCTGTCAAAGCCCGACATACCCACCTCGCTATCAACTCGCAAACATTAAAAGTTTATAACCATAAGTGTATTATATAACACCCCTTCGTCGCAAGTAATATGTGGTGATTTTTTACACTACTCTTGACAATACAAATCCCATAGGGGTATCGTAGAGGTACTATCAAGGGTACATAAGGGAGGAATAACATAGTGGCAGCTTACAAGCACACGAACTCTAAGGGAGTAACTTACTTCTTGAACACTAAAATGGTCACTCTACGTGGTGGCAAAGAACAGAGAATTTATTACTTCTCAAAAGACGAGCGACCAGAAGGTTGCGATCTACCAGAAGGTTTCCTAGTTGGTGAAAACCCACGAAACGGCTTCCTTACTGTCAAAAACGGCAACAAAAAGAAGTAATTACACTTACAAATTACAAAAATACCCCGGGCTACCGGGGTATTTTTTTATCGTTCGGCGCTGGACATTTAGTCATGCTTATGCTATAATAGTAGGGTTATGGCAAATACAAGAACAAAATTTGGCGAATCAGGCGATCCGGAACGCGACTTTGCTGGTACCTTTCCGGGTAGTAGCCCGTTTCCGTCCGATTCTTTTACTGCGCCCGGCGATTTACCCTCCGCTCTTAATGCTGATCATATAACTCCTGCGCGATCATCGATACAGAAACGCCAAAATACTACAAAAGACCAATGGCGCTTAGATTCCCATACACCACTTGTGGTTCCAGAGTATGTCCCACCAACTGATTCCTCGCGTGAAGCCGCTCGTGTAGCGTTAGCTTTCCTCACCGACAAGCCTTCCGACCAAACGTCAGGGCCTCGTCCCGGTACACTTCTTGACGCCTCAGGACGCGCCGTACTAGGATCTAGAGCCATGACTCCCCAGCAGGTGAAAGATTTCATCAGAACACACCCCGACTCAAGTATCAAAGGTATTGATAAAGAACTACCTAGCCCACCTGTGGCCGAGTAAGGTACTATTGTAGCCGTGAACAAGCCTTTTTTCATCCTTGCCCCCATGGACGACGTCACAGACGTCGTTTTTCGCTCGGTTATAGCCGACTGCGCCCCACCAGACATGTTTTTTACCGAATTCGTCAATGTCGACGGTCTCTGTAGCCGTGGCCGGGCCAATATTATTCACAAACTGTCGATCAACCAAGACAAAGACCACCACATAGTTGCCCAGATCTGGGGTAAAGTACCCGACAACTATCGTACGGTCTCCAGTGAGCTCGCCGGTATGGGGTTTCATGGGGTCGACATCAATATGGGCTGTCCCGCCAAAAACGAAGTCAAAAACGGCTGTTGCTCAGCACTTATCAACAACCGCGATTTAGCCCGCGAAATCATCCTCGCTACGCAGGAAGGAGCAGGGGATCTACCGGTGAGCGTCAAAACTCGCCTCGGTTGGAACGAAATTGATTTATCTTGGCACGAATTCCTTCTCGGCTTTAAACTTAACATGTTAACTATCCACATGCGTACAAGGCAAGAAATGAGCAAAGTACCCGCGCACTGGGACATTTTTCCAGAGATCGTCGCCCTTCGTGACAAAATCTCTCCTACTACCAAGCTGGTTATCAATGGCGACATCGAGGACTATGCCCATGGGCTAGAAGTTGCCAAACAAACTGGTGCCGATGGCGTCATGATTGGTCGCGGTATATTCAAAAACCCTTACTGTTTTGCAGAGGTCGATCCTTGGCCTGATACTCCCAAAAACGAGCGTATAGCCCTCTACAAAAAACAGGTTGATCAGTTTATCGCCACCTGGTCAGATTCACACAAAAACCCTCAGGGTCTCAAAAAGTTCTGCAAAGTCTATATCAACGGCTTTGATGGCGCATCAGAGCTACGTGACGAGATTATGCACACCACGACTGCTCCCGAAATATCTGCAATTTTGCAGACGCATTTAGTAGCTTGAGTATTTCTCGCCCCATGTAGCCATGGAGTTCAGCACTTCTTTTAGGTCAGCGCCTTTTTTTGTCAGCGCGTATTTATAGCGGGGTGGTCGTTCGCAATACAAAGACTTGGTTGTTATACAGTCGGTCTCGAGCTTATCAAGCCGTTGGCTGAGTGTTCGTGGGCTTATACCAACTAGTTCAAGCTCTAGTTCGCCAAATGTCTTGGGGCACTCGGTCAGTTCACGTAGCAGTAGGCCGGTCCATTTGTCGCCAATCACATCAAGTGTTGCCTGGATGCAACCTGGTTTTGACTCTGTGACTAGCGGTGACGTTTTCATTATGTTGTAAGTATATCACTAAGTGGCTTTACTTTTAATAGTTAGTTACTATATAATGTATAGCAACGAAGGTTCACCCCTCGTAACATCAACAAACAAAGGAGAAATTACATGACAAAAGTATTAGTAATCGTAGGTACTACCCGCACTGGCCGTTCTGGTCGCAAAGTTGCCGACTGGTACCTCGCCGAAGCCCAAAAATCCAACAAAGATGTCGAATTTGAACTCTTAGATGTTGCAGATGAAAAACTAGAATTATTCAACGAGCCAATGTCGCCAATGATGCGTCAGTATTCGCCACGCCAAGAAGAACTCGCTAAAAAAGTTGGTTCAGCAGACGCATTTGTGTTCGTAACGGGGGAGTATAATCACTCGCTTCCAGCTAGCCTCAAAAACTTTATCGACTATCTCAATGCCGAGTGGCACTATAAAGCTGCCGCCTACGTCGGTTACGGCGCAACAGGTGCGATCCGCTCTATCGAGCATCTTATCCAGATCATGACCGAGCTCAAAGTCACGTCAGTTGCCACTGGTGGCACCAACATCGGTATCAATGCTATCTGGGAAGCACTTGATGAGAACGGCATTCCAAAGCCTGGCTACGCCCACGGCGATATCTCAGCCCAAGTAGCCGAGCTTGTCAAAGTAGCCGAAGCCCTCAAAACCCTCCGCTAATTTGTACGTAGCATATAAAACACCACCTGCGAGGTGGTGTTTTAAATTTACAGTATCTTACTAGTTAGCGTCACGTCGGGTAAACAAAAGCCAGGTCACTACAAATCCTACGAGCAGGTAGATAGCCGACACACCCACTGCGTGTCCGGTGCTTAGCGGGTTTTGCATTGGCGTCGCACCCATTACGCTGTCGAGCGACGCAAACGGCAAGTATTTTGCATTGTCTTTGAGCAGTAGGCCTAGTAGGGGCTCAATCATGGCAGGGAACACAAACACAAAGCTGATCGATGTCACCACACTTCGGGTCACAACCGCAATGAGCGTAGCCAGTAGTGCGTAGCCAGCAAAGTAGAATGAAAGCTTGCCGATCATTGAACCTACAAGCAGATCTTGGTCAGCAAGTGCTACGTCTCGTAGACTCAAGCCTATTCGGTAAAACACTAGACCAACTACTGAAAACAAGAAGCCCAACACTATGCTAAACAATCCAATTGCGAGCAATTTTTTGAGCAGTACGCGTGTACGGTGCACGTCTGCGGTCAATGTGTACATAATCGTGTTGTAGCGGTACTCATGTGCGGTAAATAGTATCGCGATTATCATCGTAAACACTGCACCAACCCCGGCCGACTGTCCGATAATCCCGGTGTATGCACCAGCCCCGCCTTCAGATGCAGACGATCCGCCGATGCCCTTGTAGCCTTCTATCCAAAAGCTGAAAAATGCAACGAGCAGTAAGCCTATCGCGGTCATAATGTAAGTAGATCGGATTGTTAGCAGTTTACGAAACTCTGCCTTTAGTAGGGTTAGATCGGAAGAG
>JAUPVA010000056.1 GCA_030917245.1 Patescibacteria group bacterium | reverse complement strand
TTGGGGAACTTTTCTTTCAGAAGACTTAAAGGATAGATTATATCTCCCTTTTGATTCTCGGGTACGTGATGATGAAGATACATAATTAAATAATAACAAAATTCTGGCTAACTACTGCTGGATAAATTTTCAAATTTATAGTTTTGGCTCCGGCAGCTGGATTCGAACCAAAGCCCTACGTACTAGTCGCGATCATTCTTTGTCGATGGGAACGTGCGGAAGCATCTTATCCATCCAAGTTGGAAGCCACCATGCTGTCTTACCGGCTAATGTCATAACAGCTGGCACAATGAGCATGCGGACCAAGAAAGCGTCGACAAGTACACCGACAGCCAACGCAAATCCAAGCGCTTGAACGGTTGCACTTTCGTTGCTGATGAAGCCAGCAAATACAGAGATCATTATGATGGCCGCCGCTGTTACCACCTTTCCGCCGAGACTGAATCCATTGACGACGGCTTGTTTTGCTTTTCCTGTTCGTTCGTATTCTTCACGCATGTTGGACACGAGAAAGAATTCGTAATCCATCGCCAGTCCGAACAGGATACCTGAACCAATGATGGGGATGAAACTGACTATTGGCGCCGGAGCTGCCGCAATTCCAAACCAACCCCACTGGAAAACTGCTACTAGCGCACCGAACATTGCCGAGACTGACAGTAGATATCCCAGAGTTGCTTTGATTGGTACTAAGATTGAGCGAAAAGCTAAGACGAGCAACACAATCGACAGCCCAACAACGACCGACAGGTAGACTGGAATCGCGGCTGCGAGTTTGTTGTTGATGTCTGTCTGCAGTGCGGTACTACCAGTAATTATGAATCGAACGTCTTTGTCGGCCCAGCTATGTTGTTGGCTTGGATCGCGAAGTGTGTCTATGAGATTATTTGTTGCATCGTCGTAGGTTCCTGTTTTTGGGATAACCTGTAGGATCCCCGCAGAGCCATCGTTATTCGCCATCGCTGGAATCACCTTTTCGACATTTCCCTCGGACGCGATCTTCGTACCGATAGCCTGCAGATGAAGCCGTTTAGCATACTCGGTAGATTTGACTTCGACTGCCTTGAGCGCTTCGGACCTTTGAGCTACAGCCTGTTGTTGCGCCTGCTGCATTTGAGATTGTAGCGAGGCTGCTTCAGCCGGTGTACTGGCGGCGGCGAGGCGTTGCTGAAAATCGTGCTGTGTTTGCTGGAATTTAATCTGCATTTTTTGATCAAACTCCGACAGCAGTTGTGACTTCACTGCGACCTTCTCGGCTGACGTCACAGGCTGCATGTTTTCTAAGACCACAACTAACGGTGCATTATAGCCTGGTCCGAAACCCTTTGCTATCGCATCGTAGGCTTTTCGCTCTGTAGTCGAGGTGGCCGCATATTCGTCCGTGGGCAGACCAAGCGTAAGCGAGCGTATAGGTAACGCCATGAATCCTATTATCATGATAGGTACTAAAATTGATGCGAATGGATGACGTGACACAAACGAACCCCAGCGATGCCAGATTTTCTGCTTACTAATAGTGTGGCCTTTGGAAAAACCACGAGCCTGTGCAACCACAACTTTTTGCTGTAACTTTTTGCCGGCTATTTTTGGTCCAACTATTCGGAATAAAGCTGGTAACAATGCTAGAGCCGTTATTGCCGCCATAGCGACGGTTGCGGCACCGGCAAGGCCCATAACAGTCATAAATGGTATGCGCACGACGCTAAGCGCCGCGAGAGCAATAACGACAGTAGCAGCTGCGAATACGACGGCACTACCGGCCGTTTGAGAAGCCCGGATAACTGCCTCGCGCTGGGCCATGCCTGCGAGTAAATAGCCCCGGTATCGACTGATAATGAAGAGTGAGTAGTCGATGCCAACCGCCAAGCCTAGCATCACCGCTAGTGCTGGTGTCGTAGAGTTAACCTCTACCACCTGACTGAGTCCAAACAGACCGGCCATGCTGGTACCGACGGCTAGTATAGCTATGAGCAGTGGCATACCGGCTGCCACCAGCGAAAAGAACGTTACCAGCAGCACACCAACCGCGATGAGCAATCCAACCGACTCACCCGGCCCTAGAGGGCTCTCTCGCATTTGGGCAACTATATCACCGCCAGCTTCAACCGCCAGACCGTTAGTCCGGTTGTTACTGATGATATTATTGATTGCATCGATAGTGTGCTGATCAATAGTCCGACTGTCTTTAGTTAACTGGACCTGAATGTAGGCTGTGCGCTTGTCGGCACTAATGGCGTTTGGGTTGTCAAATGGGCTGATTGCTTGCTGGACACCATCAACATGCGCAATATCGGTGACCATCGTCGCAATCTGCTGATGGTAGGTTTCTAAGGTTTTGTTCTTAGGTGTTATAAACACCACTCGCGCGGAACCCTTGCCAGCTCCGGGAAATAGTTCAGTCATACGCTCCATCCCAGTGTATGCTTCGGTACCCGGTATACTAACGGTACTTGTAGGTTGCTTGAAATTAGTAACTGCGCCGAAAGCTAATGCAATAATCAGCACTGCCCAGACGCTAACCATGCGCCACGGATGGTCATAACTGTGAGTACCAATTTTTTTAAGTAGGTTACGCATTCTCTTCCTTGTCTTTAATTCTTAGTTTTGTAAGGTCGTTTCGTATTTCATCTTTTGTACTCTTTTGCATGGTCACTATTCTGTTGAGCTGTTCTTCAAGAATCTCAGGCTTAGTGACAACTAGTGCTTTGCCGAAAGGCGCGAGGGCCAATACGATACGATCACCCGGGCCGATACCTATTGCATCACGAGCTTCTTTCGGTATAACCACCTGACTTTTATCATTTAACTGGGCGATTGCTAATAGTTTAGGCTTAGGGTGTATATTCATAATGTAATAATTGTAATAAAAGTAATACTTTGTGTCAATTATGGTTATAGTCATCGGTCTCGGGAACGGGTCAGCTTTTCAGCTGCTTGTTCCTTCGGGGCGGGAGGGGCTGGGCTAGAACTGAGTTACAGAGGTGGAATGAAAGAACCGCCCTTTCGGACGGTTCCAACCTGTTGTACGTTTTTACACGTTTCATTTGTTCTGAAAGAGTAAGGAGAGAAGTTAGTTCAGATCAGGGAATCTGGTCTGTGCTTTTCTCTGCTTGCTCTGGCTCCCGTAA
>JAUPVA010000055.1 GCA_030917245.1 Patescibacteria group bacterium | reverse complement strand
TTTGAAAAGGCCGCTGAATTGCGTGACCTTATAGCAGATATCCGTTCAAAGCAGTCAAAATAAACGAATGCATGAGCTTCTATTAGCCTAATTACTAGGGTACAATAACCTAAAATAGCTTGCAGGTCTGCCTGGAGTGCAGGTATCTCAGCCTCTTCAAGCTGCAGGCTGCTCAAAACGGCGAGCTTCGCTACGTCATCACGGGAAATTTGTGTCATATAGGTTATTGTACCCTAGTAATTAGGCTAATAGAAGCTCATGCATTCGTTTATTTTGACTGCTTTGAACGGATATCTGCTATAAGGTCACGCAATTCAGCGGCCTTTTCAAATTCTAAATTTGCACTCGCCATTTCCATCTGAGCATACAGCTCTCGGGCTAGTGTGTCATATTCATCTTTAGGTATTTTCCGTAAATCTAATTTTGCCTTTTTATCATCGTCTTTCATCGGGATTATTGCTCGTAATCCCTGATCAATGGCTTTTGCCACACTATGAGGCGTTATGCCGTGCTTTTGGTTGTACTCGTGCTGAATCTTACGACGCCGATTTGTTTCATCAATGGCCGCTTGCATACTTCGCGTCGTACGGTCAGCGTACATAATTACTCGCCCTTCCTCGTGCCTTGCTGCCCTTCCGACTGTTTGAATCAAGGCACTTTCTGAGCGTAAAAACCCTTCTTTGTCTGCATCGATAATGGCAACCAAGCTTACTTCAGGCAAGTCAAGTCCTTCACGCAGCAGGTTAATACCTACCAGCACATCGTAGGTCCCGATTCGCAGGTCTCGCAGAATATCGCTTCGCTCCAGGGTATCTACCTCAGAATGAATATAGGCAGTTTTTATATCCAGGTCGATGAGATGCTGGCTTAAATCCTCGGCCATTCTTTTTGTCAGTGTCGTTACGAGTACGCGCTGACTCTTCTTTGTACGATCCCGTATTTCAGCTATCAGATCATCGACCTGACCGCTACTTGGACGAATTTCGATCACCGGGTCAAGCAAGCCAGTCGGTCGTATGACTTGCTGGGCAGGTTCGGGACTATGAGCAAGCTCATAGTCTGCTGGCGTTGCCGAAACGTAAATAGCTTTGTTCAAATGACGGTCAAATTCATCAAATCGCAGTGGCCTATTGTCAAGAGCGCTGGGCAATCGGAAGCCGTGTTCGACCAGAACCTCTTTTCTCGCCCTGTCCCCGTTATACATGCCTCTTACTTGAGGAAGGGTCATGTGACTCTCATCAACGAGTAGCAACCAGTCATCGGGAAAATAGTCTATCAGCGTCGCCGGTTGCTCGCCTGGCTCGCGGTTAGTTAGGTACCTGCTGTAGTTTTCAATTCCCTTTACAAAGCCGGTTTCTTCCAGCATTTCTATGTCGTATTTCGTTCGCTGAGCAAGTCGTTGCGCCTCTAGAAGTTTGTCGTTACGCTCAAACCAGTCCATCCGCTCTTCAAATTCTTTTTTAATTTTCTCTATAGCCACCTCGAGCTTGGCTTTGGGTGTAACATAGTGACTTGATGGAAAGACTTTTATTTCACTCGGTTCACCGAGGATCTCGCCAGTAAGCGGTTCAATCCTTGTTATACGATCAACTTCATCACCAAAAAATTCAATCCTATACGCGACATCACTCCCAGCTGGGAATACATCAACCACATCGCCTTTTGACCTAAATGTCCCCCGGTGAAAATCAATATCGTTTCTTTGGTACTGAATGTCGGTCAGCAACCGGATGAATTTGTCCTGCTGCCGACGCTCTCCTTTTTTGATATGGATTGACATCTCCGCATATGCATCTGGAGATCCGATACCATAGATACAACTCACGCTTGCAACGATGATAACGTCTCTCCTCGTCAGAAGAGCCGTCGTAGCAGCATGACGCAATCTGTCGATTTCATCGTTAATTTGAGAGTCTTTTTCTATGTAAGTATCGCTACTGGCTATATAAGCCTCGGGTTGATAGTAGTCAAAGTAACTAACAAAGTAATGGACTTCGTTATCAGGAAAGAAGGATTTAAACTCAGAGAATAGCTGCGCAGCTAGAGTCTTATTATGCGCTAATACTAACGTAGGCACTCCTCGCTTAGCAATAATATTTGCCATCGTGAATGTTTTTCCCGATCCCGTTACGCCCAAAAGCGTTTGCTCGCGCACATCAGACTCAAGCCCTTTGATCAATTGAGCAATAGCCGTCGGCTGGTCACCGGTAGGCTTGTAATTGCTCGTTAATTTGAATGTAGCCATCTTTAATATTGTAGCAGCCACAACTTGCACCGTGGAATATAGATAGCTAGGTTGCTATTTGGATAGAGCTTACGACATTTTCGATTAACTTCAGATCGAAGTTCGTTTGCGCGTACGAGGCAAAGCTGGCAACCACAGTAGTCGAAGGTTTCTTGATCACATACTGATACTGGCTATAATCGTCGCTATAAACGCCGTAAACCTGCGAATCGGTTCCTTTTTTCGTGAGCGTATGGAACCGTTCAGCAACTGTCCCATCGTCTAGCGTAAACTTGGTGGATTCGAGTTCGCCCCAATCAGCCGATACATTATCCGATACCCGTATCATGAACGTTTCTGCAGGCCCACCCCAGCCACCGACTTCGGCGGTCGTAATAGTAGGCGCCATTTTAGCGTCGTATACTAGCTTGTCTATGCTTGGACCGCTGGTCATATAGTCAGTCGCGGTGTCGTTCAGCATCGTCCAGCCATTCGGAATTTTGATACTGAACGCGCCACTTTTCGATGTGGTTCTCAATCCGTCATAAGCAGGCTTAACGGCTGACGACTCCTCATTGGTGTTACTATCTGTTTTGCCAACTGGCACACTTGATGTCTTATCTTCTTTAAGAATAAAATTTTGCCAGTATATCCACCCCAGAGCGGTCACAAGACCAAGTACGAGACAGATAATGATAACTATATGTACTGAGCCTTGTTCACGTCGGTTGTAAGTCATGTCATACCTTAACTATGCTATTAATGCGCTCAGTTAACCATTAACGTGTTGTAAAAACAAGGAGCTTTGCACGCGATACTGCTTACGCTATAATTTGAACAAACTATGCAACCAAAACCAAACACCGAAACCCCCGTATGTATACCCCGCGACATCGTATTGCAGGCAGCAATGATTCGTCTTGGCGGCGTTGATGATGAGCTCCAAGCTGGATATAACGTCATTCGATCCTATCACAAAACCGTGACCGTGTTTGGTTCGGCACGTACACCCGAAGGAGAGCCTTTTTATGAAGCTGCTCGACAATTTAGCGCAGCACTAGCACCTCACGGATATGCCGTCATAACAGGGGGTGGACACGGTCTTATGGAGGCTGCTAATCGAG
>JAUPVA010000001.1 GCA_030917245.1 Patescibacteria group bacterium | reverse complement strand
TTCTGCAGATTCTACGATGAACTCAACAATGGGCACTGGAAAAGAAGCCACCAACTATGAGCTCAAGCTCAAAACACTAAGCGACATGAATAATCTGCGCGCCGACGTTACGCTTAACAGCAAGGCGGAGGGTGCAACGTTCGATATGAGCGGCAGTGTAATGGTGCGCGATACTAACAAGTTCTATATCAAGGTAAATAAATTGAAAGAACTGCTAACCCAATCTGGGCTCGGAGCGTTGATTGGTTCATCGCCATCTATTGACGCATTAGTAAAAAAGCTTGACGGTCAGTGGGTAGTGATTGACAGTACTGATATAGAAGAAACCACTGGATCAAAAGATAAAGCGAGCCAGTGTGTAGAAGACGCAGTTTCTACGCTTCGAAAAGACTCTGCATATTCTGGAGAACTCGAAACACTTTATAAGAAATTTCCGCTGGTTGGCGTGAAAAAGAACCTCGGCAGTAAAGATGGCAGTCTAGGCTATGAAGTTGAATTTAAGCGAGAAAACGCAATTAATTTTGCGAACGGAGTTAATTCGACAAAGTTCTACAAGCAGCTTAAGAAATGTGATGATAAAATTCAGAATTTAAACGGCGAAGATATGTTTAAGCAAGAGTCTAAGTCGAAGGATGAAAGTCAATTAGTAGTGTGGATTGACAGGTGGACTCATAGACTTACAAGCCTCGAATTAAGTTCACGCTCAGAAGATTCTACCGCAAAGCTTGTCGTAAGTACCGAGTTCGACGTTCCTGTGTCTGTAGATGAGCCAAAAAATGCCCTGACGGTGGACGATATAAAGAAAGATATTGAAGCCGTGCAGCAGGAGATGATGCAGTCGTATAATACCTCTGCTACAGACCAAACTACTGACTCTACGTACAACTTCGAAATCTAAGCGATTTTCACCACCTCTGTTATACTTGTATCGATATGAAACGCTACAATCCTGCTGACATTGAGCCAAAGTGGCAATCTATTTGGGAAGATCAAGCTCGCTATATTGCGACCGATAATGACTCGAAGCCAAAGATGTATGTTTCTGGCATGTTCCCTTATCCGAGCGGGAGCGGCTTACACTCGGGCCACGCGTTTAGCTATACCATAGTCGATGCAATCGCTCGATTCTACCGCCCCCATGGGTATAACGTTCTAAATCCAATGGGATGGGATACATTTGGATTGCCGGCAGAAAACTATGCAATCAAAACCGGTATGGCGCCTAGTGTGGTGACGAAACAGAATATTGCCAATTTCAAAAATCAGTTTAAACGCATGGGTGTTTCGGTTGATTGGTCTCGCGAGATTAATACTTCGGATCCAGAATACTACCGTTGGACTCAGTGGATTTTTACGCAGTTTTTTAACAAAGGTTTGGCGTATCAAAAAGAAAGCATGCAGTGGTGGTGTCCTGTCGACAAAACGGTACTAGCTAACGAGCAAGTAGAAGGTGGCAAGTGTTGGCGCTGTGGTTCGGAAGTCGAAAAGAAATCTATGAAACAATGGTTTTTCAAAATCACCGACTATGCCGACTCTTTGCTAAAAGAAATTCCAAACCTCGATTGGCCTGACAAGATTAAAACAGCCCAGACTAACTGGATAGGCAAGTCGGAGGGTGCGGAAATTGATTTCGTCACTGCTGAGAGGGACGATCGCATTCGTGTATTTACTACCAGGCCAGATACGCTTTTTGGTGCCACATTCTTGGTAGTAGCACCCGAGCACCCACTCGTACGCTCCCTTGTTAATGACGATACTCGCGAGGCGGTTGATTCGTATATTACTGCTAGCCTAAAGCGCTCGGACATAGAGCGAATGGCCGAGAGTAAAGAAAAAACGGGAGTATTTAGCGGCTCCTATGCCATAAACCCAGCCACAGGAAGTAAGATTCCAATATGGATTGCCGACTATGTACTAGGCGGCTATGGGACAGGCGCAATAATGGCAGTTCCGGCTCATGATGAACGCGATTTCGCGTTTGCAGAAAAATTCAAACTGCCCATCATTAAAGTAGTTGAAGCACCGAGTCGGGATGAGCAAATATATCACGGGGAAGGCACTCTTCTTTCTTCAGGTGAATTTGATGGAATGGCTACCAGTGAAGCGCGTGAGCAGATTGTGAACTGGCTTGAAGCGCAGGGCGTGGGTGCCATTAAAACGACGTACAAGATGCGAGATTGGCTCATTAGTCGACAGCGCTATTGGGGTGCCCCAATTCCGATTATTCACTGTCCTGAGCACGGTGCGGTAGCGGTTCCGGAAGCTGAATTGCCAGTGAAATTGCCGAATGTCGAAGACTACGCACCGAAGGGTGACGGTAAATCAGTATTGGCAAGTGTTGAAGACTGGGTCCATGTTGATTGTCCTACGTGTGGCGGTCCTGCACTACGTGAAACGGATACGATGGATGGCTATGCCTGCTCGAGTTGGTACTTGCTTCGTTATGCAGACCCAAAGAATGAGACTGCCGCATGGGATCCAGCCATCGCGAACTATTGGTCTCCGGTAGATTACTACGTCGGCGGTGACCATGCCGTGGCTCATTTATTGTACGTAAGATTCTGGGCGCATGTGTTCAAAGACATGGGACTCATTAATCACCGAGAGCCAGTAAAAAAATTGGTGTATCACGGGTATGTGAATGCCGAAGACGGACGTAAGATGAGTAAAAGTCTTGGAAATGTCATTGATCCTCTCGATATTATTGATCAAGGTTATGGCGCAGATACCTTACGTACATACGTCTTGTTTATGGGACCGATTGAGCTCGATTCGGCATGGAGTAGCCAAGGCGTGGGAGGAGTGCATCGCTTCTTAAATCGCGTCTGGACGCTTACTCAGGAGTATCTTGCCGCTGAAGTAGCGCCAAACGACGATATTGCCGCTTCTCTGGAACAAATACGACACCGTACCATAAAAAAAGTGACGAATGATTATCGTGAATTAAGCTTTAATACCGCCACTGCCGCACTAATGGAGTATGTGAACGAACTATACAAAGCAAAAACAACTGGATTCACAATGGCCTGGAGACTGCAGCTTGAGACTCTCGTTCAGCTCTTGTCGCCGTTGGCGCCA
This sequence comes from Patescibacteria group bacterium, assembly GCA_030917245.1. Lineage (GTDB taxonomy): Bacteria > Patescibacteriota > Saccharimonadia > Saccharimonadales > Saccharimonadaceae > UBA1020. The sequence continues at coordinate 5,957 of JAUPVA010000001.1, read as the reverse complement.
CATGTTTCGGCGGAGTTATGGGAGCAACTTGGAAACGACCAGCCGCTCGATACAGCCATGTGGCCTCACTGGGATGATTCGCAGATTAAAACAGATACCATAACGCTTGCCGTGCAAGTAAATGGAAAATTACGGGCGACACTAGAGCTACCTGCAGATGTGACGAAAGAGGCGGCAATTGAAGCAGCTCTCGCAAGCGAAAATGTTGCGCGTCATGTTGCAGAAACAGGACCCAAGAAGACAATCTACGTGCCAGGCAGATTGATAAATATCGTTTCGTAGAACGCTCCTTCGATGCCAAGTCAAATGGAATTAGTGCATCACCCCTTGAGAAACCCTTAAAATTTCGGTATAATAGCACGTAAGTTTATACCAACCTGAAAAGGAGAACATTTCATGGGTCAACCAAAGAAACAGTCGAGTCCTCGCAAAACCGGACTCCGGCGTAGCCACCTGCGTCTTAAGCTCGCACGAGCAGTTAACGCAAAATCCCCTGTCAAAGTTCGCACTACTAAGCGCGAAACTGGCTCAAAAAAGTAACATAGTCGCCGCTTTTAGCGGCGCATTTTTTCAAACAAGGAAAGAACCAAACCGAAATGGCATCAAACCGACACCTTGGACGTATTGTCACCTTGCAGTCTCTTTACGAATATGAATTTCGCCTGCAGTCGCAAGATTCACACGTAGACCTTGAAGAGGTTTTGTCTCGAAACATCGAACGTTACAAGGAATCAATCGAGGATAAAGATTTCGTACGAAGTCTCGCTGCGGGCGTTTTGGAGCATCAAGACAATCTTGATGAAAAGCTTCAGCCAATGGCTCCCGGGTGGCCGCTCGATCAGATTGCCCGTATCGATCGCAACATCCTCCGCATGGGCCTTTACGAACTGCTATACAAAGGCGATTCTGTGCCCCCCAAGGTGGTGATTAACGAAGCGGTTGAACTGGCCAAGGCGTTTGGTTCCGATAATTCTAGCAAGTTTATTAACGGTGTGCTCGGCACGGCGTATCGTACACTTGTTGAAGCAGAGGATCAGGCGCATGCAGAAGCCGATAACTAATAAATTCAAGCAGTATTTCAACAAAGGCCGGAAGGCTTCGATTCAAGAAATTGTCCGCGAGCCTACGGCAGGTGGTATTGTTTTTCGCCGCAATAAAGCCGGAGCAATTGAGATTCTTCTCATACAAGATGCGAAGGACCGATGGACCATACCAAAGGGTCATATTGAAGAAGGTGAGACGGCTCAGCAGACGGCACGTCGCGAAATTGGCGAAGAAGCAGGATTGAGCCAAGTCGATGTTTTAAACTGGCTTGGAAAAATCCACTTCCGGTATCGCCGTTTAGATAAATTGGTGCTCATGACGACACAAATATATCTAGTACGGGCAAAAGGCGACACCGATGCAATACGAAAAGAAGAATGGATGAACGGCATTAAGTGGTTTAGTTTCAACGATGCTTTAGACGCTATAGAATATGAAGATATAGGGAAGCTAATGCTGCTTGCCAAAAAGAGAATTAGACAGGAGAATCTATGAGCGGAATGCCTACCGCCCCCTACCAGGAGTTTGCTCGTACCGTATTAGGGTACGAATTCAAAGAAATTCAGCTACTCGTAACGGCGCTGACTCACCGAAGTTATGTTAATGAACATAAAAAAAGTGTCAGTGAGCATAACGAACGTTTGGAATTTTTGGGCGATGCTGTCTTGGAGCTAGCCGTAACGGACTACTTATTCGCAAATTATGATGAGCCAGAGGGCACGCTCACCAGCTGGCGTGCGGCTCTTGTACGAACGGAAAGTATTGGTGAAGCGGGCGATAAACTTGGATATGAATCGCTCCTTCGTATGAGTAAAGGCGAAAAGCAAGGCAGCGAGCGTGCCAGGCAGCAAATACTTGCTAATTCTTTTGAGGCAGTAATTGGCGCAATTTATTTAGAGCGTGGTTACGAGGACGCTGAAAAATTTATCCAAAAGCACATTACTTCCAAACTGAAGACGATCATAGAAGAAGGATCGTGGCGAGACCCTAAGTCTCATCTGCAAGAGGTTTCGCAGCGCATCGATAGCGCGACGCCACAATACAAAGTACTCGAAGAAGTTGGGCCCGATCACGACAAAGTGTTTACGCTCGGCGTGTATGTGGCCGGTCGGCAAATGGGGAAGGGTTCAGGGCACTCAAAGCAAATAGCTCAACAAATTGCAGCAAAAGCAGCGCTAAAGAAATATCAAAGCATGTCATCAGACACGACAGATTGACGGATGGCACGAAATAGCGTAAAATCATACGAAGTAACGATACAAACCTAACGATTAATTAAAAGGAAGTTTTATTTTTTATGCTCGCCATTCGCTTGCAACGCATCGGCCGTAAAGGCTACCCCGTCTATCGACTTGCTGTACAAGAAGCACAGCGCCACCCTTCGAGTGGCCGTGTTGTATCGTATGTCGGTAGCTACAACCCACACACTAAAGAGGCTAAGGTACAGGTTGAGGCAGCTCAAAAGTACTTGGATAATGGCGCTCAGCCTACTCCTCGTGTAGTGCGATTATTAAAAGATGCAGGCGTAAAGCTACCTGTCTGGGTAAAAGAGCCAGCTTCTGACAAAAAGAAGCAGCTAAAGAATGCCGACAAGCTGCGAAAGAACCAGCCAAAAGAAGAAGCCCTGGCTGAAGAACCTAGCAGCCCCGAAGAAGCATAGTCGCATATAACAATGCACTTGCAGCACCCCGTTACATAGCGGGGTGCTTTATTTTTACTGCCACGGTGCGTGATATACTATTAATGTACGAATTATTTCCAAATGTGCAGGGTGACGGAAGTCCGAAGGAGGGCACTACCATGTCAACAATCGACCAACAGTTCGTTGAATATATCGTTAAATCACTCGTAGGTAATCCCGAAGATGTCGTGATAGATCGAATCATCGATGAAAAAGGGGTACTACTTACCTTAACGGTTAATCCCGATGATTTAGGGAGAGTTATTGGCAAACGCGGTATGACTGCTCAAAGCTTGCGCACACTCCTTAGGGCATTAGGCACGAAAAATGATGCAAGGTATAATCTCAAAATCGTAAATAACGATGAAGACCGCGAAAACTATACGAGTTCACATAATAGCGATACCGACCAGCATGTGGATGACTCAACAGATGAGACTGTGGAAAACACCGAATCGGATCTGGCAAAAAAGACTCGCAAAGAACTTGCCGAACTAGATGACCTCGATATATAATCATAAACAGTTCTGACCAACACTGCGAGAACTGCAAAAAGCTCTATGCGAGCAAACCAACATGGGTTTGAGAGCCTTATATGTGACAGAAACCGTCCGTTTTTCGGGCGGTTTTTGTGTTGTTTATTCATTCTGCTAGTTCGCATTCACCCACAGAGAAGTGTAATCAAGACTGACGCCTATAAATAATGTACATTGCAACTTATATAAAATATTGTCAATAGCTGTTACACTGGTAAGGATGAAACGATTCCAAGTAATCACACTCTTTCCTGAAATGTTCTCGGGCGTGTTTGGGAGTTCAATGATGTGGAAGGCTCAAAATGGTGAGTATGTAGAACTGACGACCATTAACCTTCGAGATTATGGGCTCGGACCACGCCGCCAGGTTGACGATACGCCATACGGAGGCGGTGATGGCATGTTACTCAAGCCAGAACCTCTGTTTGCAGCCGTTGAGCATGCAAAAACGATTGATCCCACTGCTAAGGTGCTTCTTATGACTCCTCGTGGCGTACGCTGGAAGCAATCGCTTGCACAGCAATACGCCGACGCCAGTAACGGCTATATATTCATATGCGGACGGTACGAAGGCTATGACGAGAGAATCGTATCGGTTGTAGACGAATCTATAAGCGTGGGAGACTATGTTCTGACGGGAGGTGAACTGCCTGCAATGACCATTGTAGACAGCATCGTCCGTTTAATACCTGGAGTATTAGGCGGGGAAGCCAGTGCAGCGATTGAAAGCTTCTCTGATGACGAGACTTTAGAATATCCGCAGTATACTCGACCGGAAGAATTTCGTGGGATGAAAGTGCCTTCAGTATTGCTTAGTGGCCACCATGCCGAGATTGCCAAGTGGCGCGAACAACAGAGCCAAACGAAAACATCCTAGAAGCCTAGGATGCGTCGCGTTGTGGTGGATGTCGTAGAGCGAACTGTCACAATTTTTTATTGGAGTTTTTGTTTTTGTAACTTCGCTGAACATCACTGTATAGCCAAAAGAAAAAAAGCGCAAGCGTAATAGGTAAAAAAACAACATAACGCACGAGAAGCAGCAGGGTATAATGATGACTATGAGTGTAACTCCCGCCCGTGGCACCGTACGTTCAAAAAGTACCTGGCTCCTGTCTCTTTTGTGCGCCGGTATGTTGCTAATCATGCTCATGAATCAGCTGTATGGCTATGAGGCGTTTAGCGGAATACTATCACAGCTTCACGGAGGTTCAGAAAAATCAGCTATGGTCTTGGCTGCGGTTATCGTAACTGCAGAGTTATTGGCTTTACCGTACCTATTGTCGATGTTTATAAGTAGGCTCTTTCGTTACTTCAGCGCCGCACTCGCTTTCCTTGTGAGTGGATTTTGGTTGTTTACGGCATTTACAAATGCTCATGCATCAAATGCAGGTCTTTTTTCAGATACCTTTGAGCTAGCCGGTGGGCTTCTTGTCGCTGTTTGGTCTATGGTACTGTTCGGTGCTGTCTGTTGGGTTCTTATGGCCGACAGTAAGTTCAAGCATGCCACCTCTTGAGAAAATGACCAAAAATTGATACAATTTAGCACTGTAGCAACCAGAGATCAATCAAATACTGGGGATTGGCCAAGTGGTAAGGCACCGGGTTCTGGTCCCGTGATCGGGGGTTCGAATCCCTCATCCCCAGCCAAGCATGAGCACTATCGAACTCCATTTTTGGAGTTCTTTCGTTTTGCTATTATAAGGATATGCAAACTATTATCTGTTCTCACGGCTTTGGAGTTAGGCTTGACGCGCGCGGGATGTTTACCGAAATTCAACAGGCACTTCCGAATGATCAGTTGACAATGTTCGATTACAACGATTTTGATGCCGAAGGTAATGTCGTTGTTTTGCCTCTTGATGAGCAAGCTGAAAGGCTTCAGCACTTTATTGACCGTAGTCCTAAGGGAAGTATACTATTATGTCATTCACAAGGTTCGATTATTGCTGGCTTGGTGAATCTATCCCGTATAAGCAAAGTTATACTTTTGGCTCCTCCTGTAAAAATGAGCATGGAACGAGTTATCGAGAAGATGATGGATAAACAAGGAAGCGTTTTAAATCTTCAAGGAGTGTCAAGACTTCCGCGATCGGATGGGTCAATTACACTCGTACCGCGAGCGTATGTCGAAAGTCTCAGAAGCAGAGATCCGCTTGATATTTATGCAAAGGTAGCAGCGGATAAGCCGACAACTATAATCAGAGCACTTGACGATGAGGTATTGGGGCTCACGAACGTTGATAAAGTTGAAAAAGCCGATGTGATTGATATTCACGCGGATCATAACTTTACCGGAACAAGTAGACATGAACTAATAGACATACTAAGATCGGTCATTTCTTCCTGAACAGCATCCACTACCTCAGCCAAGCACAACAAATATGAAACTTCGTGTCACCTTGTTATGATGTATACATGTCCAAGAAAAATTCCAACAGAAACTGGATGCTTGTCATGATCGCCTCTATCGTAATAGTGTTGAATGTTGCTCTCATTTTATTCCTTATTCTAGAGCCAAATATTTTAGGTTGGTGGTCTCTTCTCATCGGACTGAGTGCAGTAGTATCGATATCGTTATCGGTTAAAGCTATTAAGGAAAATGAACCTGCATGGCTGATGATCGATCTATTGCTGCCTAAATAGCTGAATAACTACCTCTTCTTGAAGCACAACCACTATTCCAGCCGAGGTATTTA
>JAUPVA010000054.1 GCA_030917245.1 Patescibacteria group bacterium | reverse complement strand
TCTTCCAAAGTTCGCAACCTGCCCAAAAGAACAAAATCTTGAAGGCTCTACTTGCGAACTGCCAAATCAACGAAAAAAGGCTTCAACTCAATCTGTTGAAACCTTTCTCGGTACTTGTTGATAGCACTCTTTCACAAAATTGGCTCCGGCGGCTGGGCTCGAACCAGCGACCTAATCGTTAACAGCGACCCGCTCTACCACTGAGCTACGCCGGAATACCTAGTACGTTATTATACCGACGCCCCTAGAGGTCGTCAAGATTAACGTAAGGCTTCGATTTTTCGAGTTATATCGGCAATGTTTGCCCATGATGAACCATCAGTCAGAACCACCAGAACATAAGTACCTTTTGGTGAGTAGACAATTGTGGCGTCATGCAAAAGTCCCCACAAAAATCCTACTTTGTCGGCCACCTGTCCCGAAGCACCCGCCGGCACTCCTTGGCGGTAGACATTCCGCTTCATGGCCGCTAACAGACGACTCCTATTCTCTGATTTAATCGGCATTGTGCCTTTTTCGAGTTGCGTCAGGTAGTTCGCTAAATCATTCGCGGTCGTCACATTGTTGTCTGCTCGAAATGCCGTGCTACCGAGCCCCAACGATTTAATATCGGCATTTAATTCTTTGGCACCGATTTTTTTAATGAGCGCTTCGGCGCATGGGTTATCGCTTTTTACAATCATGTCATCGAAGCACTTCGCCAGGTCGCGACCACTAGCAATGTTCGCATCGTTCCAAGACATCTGCCCTGATTCAACTTTTTTAATAGTACTGAACGCCACAAACAACTTATACGTACTTGCTGTCACAAACTGACGGTTACCGTTGTGCTGAGCGCTTAGTCCTTGCCCCCCTAGCTCTTGAAATGAAACGCCGAATACACCCTGGTTATCATCGTCATAAAACTTCAATTGGGCTGCAATACCGGTGCTCGTTTTACTATAGCTTCGCGTAAATTCGGTCTTTGGCTGTAGCGGAGTAACGGCAGCACTGGCTTCACTTTTTTCTGCGCGCAGGACGCTGGCAATGTCCGCGAGAGTAGCGTCGAGTGCCAACGTTTGACCAACTTGACCATCTTGCCGAGCAGTTTCAGTAAAGTCGACCGTTGTCACCTTTGTTATACCCGCTGGTTTAGCAACAAGCGGCGTGGCGGTTTTTGCTAAATATGCACCAGCTTTAGTGCTATCGATTTCGAAATTTAAGCCTGCTTCGCTTGGCTTAAACACGAGCCATGAAAGCACTTCTTTTTGCGGAATTGATTGCGTTTTATCGGTAACTTTTAACGTAACGCCCCCTTTACTCGACGTATTGAGTGATTCCGCCAACTGTTTTGCCTCTTCGTCGCCTACTGTCGGTGCAATGACAGTTACGGGAACGGTTACAGATGCCACTTTGTTTAGTCTGGGTTTTGCTTTTGCTAAAAGCTTGATCGCTTCGTCTTTTTGACAACTGCCGCCGGGTTGCGACGACACCAGCGATAATGTTTCTCCGCTTAGCTTAAGCGTGGCGTCTTTTGCCGCTAGCGTACACGTTTCTCCAAATTTAGCCGTTAAATAGGCGTCGGCTTTGCGTTCGTCGAATGAATACTCAGGCGTCGACTCTTGCTGCAACAAGCCGAACCACAATACCGATGTAGGGATGAATCTTAGTAGCCATGGGTAATTTGCCGCTTCGATTCGCTGATTGTTCTGAACCGAAAGCCCTATATCAGCGGGGAGCGGTGTATCGGCCGTGGTTGTCATTTTTCCGAACGTCACGTTTAGCCGCTGGTTCGCTGACAATTCGTTTAATTTTTGTATTGTCTCTTTTTTAGGAACAGCCCCTACTGCAACGCCATCCACACGAGCGAATGGAAGCATACGGTCACCCGGATATATCAATTGCGCAAGTATAAACAGTACCAGAGCGCCGAGACCGGCTTTCTTCAAAGTTGATTTGTGTCGGTTTACCCACTGACGGACTGAATGTGCGTGTTTTTTTACCACCTTATGTATCGCTGCCTTCTTGAAGATCAATACTAATAAGTTTTAGTGCCGCAACAACGTCCTGGCGCTGCTCTTCACTCAGCTCTGCAGCGTTTAGACGCGTTTGAATTTCATTTAGTACTGAATCTGGTTGCGAGCGCTGGCTACTAGCTCCACTGGTCATATCTGGTCGCAAACTGATAACTTCTAATGAGCGAGCAGATTTATCGCGGCGAGCAAGGTATCCTTTGGCTATAAGAGCGTCGACATGAATCGCCACCGTCGATACCGATTTGTATCCGAGTGCTCGCATAATTTCACGGTAGCTCGGTCCATAACCGTTCCCTTTTATGAATCCATCAACAAAACCTAAAAGCTCTTGCTGTCGTTTTGTGGCACGTTCGTCACTCATTGTATTCCCTATTATAGCGCTTATGTATAGCTACCGACGCACCAACCAGTGCCCACCACGTTATAGCGACTGTTTCGTCCACCCACACTGGCAAAAGGAGTCCTATACTGGCTAATCCTATGCCGCTCGCAAAGAGGCCGAGTGCCAACCAATCGCTCCGCGCTTGCCAGAGGCGCAGCATAATAACGACAAACAGCGCTATATAGAGTATTAGCCCTAGCCACCCCGCCTCATGTGCCACAAAGAAGTACTGATTCTCAATCACTATATCGTTTGACGATTCGTCGTCGTAGAGCGAGGCTGAGCCCGTTGAGCCGACTCCTGCACCGAACGGTTGCGTAAGCGTACGCTCAAACCCAGTGGCAAGTGACGTTACATGATCGTCATTTGACTTCGCAACTGTTGAGGACTCGGGGTCTTCATGCAAAATGACATTCGAGAACCAGTCGCTCGTCGATACCATGGCTAGTCCAAGTCCGCCAATAGCAATGAGTCCAAAAATTCCTGCGATAATAGGCTTCGACAACCGCACGGTCAGTACAGCAATCGCCCCAACCGTGGCTACCGCCGCCAGGTAGGCACTACGCGAATAACTCGCAAATAACACCATAATTGCGCCGACGATTGATCCTAGTCCAACTACTTTCAGTGCCACACTAGCTTTAGTGTGTCTGCGCGCAAGGTACGCCAGGGCTAGCGCCAAGTACACTACTACTAGTGCCCCGAGCGGGTTTGGCCCTCGTAACGTGCTATTAATCCGAACATAGTCCGGGTTGCTGTCGATAGTCGTGTACGGCGTTATAGTCTGCTTTGAGTAGCCGAGCCCGCGCAGCACATCATCTGGAAGCACTGTAATTTGCAACAAACCAAATCCAATTACTATTAC
>JAUPVA010000053.1 GCA_030917245.1 Patescibacteria group bacterium | reverse complement strand
ACGCTCTTCCGATCTTGATTCACCCATGCCCCGAAGGTGATCTCGCTGGTCTTGTGGCGCGCCGGCAAAACCTGCCCCCACCAGTAACGGGCTGACAAATGAATAACTGGCCGTCTTAAATCGGGCTACAGCTAGTGGTCGTACGCTAGATCGTTTAGAAAACGACGCTTCGGTGTCGAGTAATTCACCACCAATGACGGTGAAAATGGCGTCATTTAGCAAGCCTTGGGCGTGCAGTATCAGCGCCGGATCAACTTGGCAACGTCGCAGTAGGTTGTACGCGTCCGAAAGCAATAAGTCGCCGGCAAGTAATGCGCTGCTTCGAGAAAAATGATCCCGTTCGTTCGCGTCTTGAACCCGACCGGCATACAGCTCGTCGTACTGACCAGCAACATTTGCAATACCATACCGAATCACGTCGCGGTCAATAATATCGTCATGAATCAGCATTGCTAAATGCAGCAGCTCTTGTGCTGCCGCGGCGGGTAACACTGGGGCCAGGTTACCTCCTTGCTGATCGAATGCTTGGTAGCTAAGCAAGGTAATGTACGGACGTAGTCGCTTACCGCCAGCCTCAAATAACGTATGAATTGTCTGCCAGAGCTGACGAAAACTAGGGTCCATAGTTTCGGCAAGCTCAAGCCGTTCTTCAAAGTACGACCGCAACATCTGGTCAACGAGCTTTCGCGACTCGGCCAGTGTAATAATCGCATTCTCTTCGGTATGTACCGTGTTCTGCATGCATAAACTATACAGGTAAACGGCTCTAGCGACCACTGTCGATATTGGAACATCCTGAGTGACTACTCTCAAAAAATCAAATAAGTCGCCTCAAAATGATTCACGCTTAAGTCGCTTACTCTAGTTCTTGATTTCAACACCGCCCATAAAGCAGGTGGCGGTAATATTTAAAACTGGTGCCTTCTTTGCAGTCGGTTTGACCGTTTTATTTTCCCAGCCACCAAGCAGTGGCGTGCCGGCCACATTTACCTGCCAGTGTTCTGGTACCTTAAGTTCAACTCCTCCCATGAAGGCAAATAGTTCAAGTGAGGCGGTTGATTTAATCTCAGCCTTACGTAAATCAAGCGATATACCGCCTAAGATGGCAGTTGCTTTGCCACCTTGGTAATCGTTTGCGTTGATTTTGCTATCAATGCCGGCAAGGGCTGCAAATAGGTCGCTGACATCTTCATTGGAGGTAACTTCGCGAGATTTTCCTTGTTTGAAAAGTAACATCATACCACCAGTAATCACGATAATCGGCCATATCAGCGCACCTATATTTATGTCAATCAGTTGCAGTACCCTTAGTTGCACCAACACCCCAAGTACCGCCAGGCCAAGTGGCAGAATATAATTTTTTGGATTACCAATGAGTGCCCCGAGCGCGGCAACTATCAGTAGCATCGGCCACCAAGTGGCTGCGAGCTGATTAAACTCAGCTAAGCCTAAAGCATCCAGCAAGAAGCCGACGCCTGCTAAAACGATAATAATACCCCATATGTTTCGTGATACCGATTCTTTATTCATATGACAATCATACAACACTTTTGTTAGTGAAAAACTATTCACTGTTTTCTCTGGCGCTGAAGTCCATAGTTAGGAGTACAAAGAAACGAAAGGACTACCAATATGAAAACTACAACTCAAACGTCTGCTCAACAAACGACCCCGGCGCAGCTTCGCACATTTTGTGAAGTGTTTGCATGTTCGGTAGCATATCAGGGTGCGCGAAGTTCGGCGTTCGTTGCCAAAAGTAACCGACCGATTCCGCTGTTTCATGTAGTTGACCGCTCGGACTCTCGCCCAACAGGAGTGTAAAATGAATGAAACTTTCAAGCTCGCCCTTCCTGTACACCCGAAAATACCCATGGCCCTGAACTGTGAATTCGGTTTGGATTCCAGTTTGCTCGAGACACGTCTCTTGGGCCGTACGGCGTGCGTCAGCTTCGGCGACCGGTTGCGCCTGCATAAAACCCGTCAGTCCGAGCAGGGGCTGGGTCTGCCGCTTATACAGTAGCCATTCATCCGTCTCGATGTTTCTGACTGCGAGCAGAAGGATCGAGTAAGCCCTATCAAGTAACCGACTTTCTTTCTTCAAAGCCCCTTTGCCGACCCGTCGTCCTTTCATCGTAAGGCTATAGGTGCCATCCTCTTGTTTTACCACCAAACCAGCCTTGACGACTTTTTTTAAATGGTACGTGAAGGCCTTGTTTTCCATGTCGTCAGGCTTTAAATCACTAAATCGAAGACTCTCGGCGAACGCCAAGTCGTACACGATTGATTTTTGAATATGATGATCAAGCATAGAGTCTGTATGTAATATACCGCTGTAACCTTGACATGTCTAAGGAGTGAGGTGCAAAATGGTCACCAACCTTAGTGCAAAGGAGCCTAGTGTGTCAGAATTACTTACCGGTATTCACCCCCAAGCCGACTTTCCTCGAGTTGATCTAACAGACGGCAATGCCGACATGCTCGAACTGATGATGGCAAATGTCGATATCGTCAACGAAAGCCACCGTTTAGTCGAAGATACCTCATGGATATTCAGGGTAGGGCACGCTACGGTCTTGCATGGTACAAAGCGCACCTACGACGACAGCAATTATTTAAGCAGCAGTCGATACCGGAATCGTGACGTTCGAAGCCATTACGGCAATGGTCAGCGGTATTGCTGCCACAAGCGACATGTTGACGGTAAATAATCAGGCAAGCAAGTTAATTCAGACAGATGGTCGGCAACTCGATGAATACATGGAGTCATCCGTCGAATCATTTACCGCCGACATGCCTAGAACGCGTGAAGTTATTGAGCGGAGTGCCCGTCGATTCCATGGTCACCTTACGGTCTATGCCATGCTCGGCGCTGCCATGTCACGACAGTTTGAGCTAGCTTGCGTCGACCCCGTCTAGCGTACCGTTGCGGGCAGAGTAATCGTAAATGTCACGCCGTCACCTGTATGAGGGGTGACGCTAATTGTACCCTTATGTAGCTCTACGACCTTGCGTACCCAGTACAAACCCAAGCCATTTCCGCCGACGACGGTTGAGAGGGGGTTGTCGAGCCGCATGAACTTTTCGAACACTTTTTCGGCATCTCCTTTGTTAATGCCAACCCCTTGATCTTTTACCGATATACGCAATTTACCGCGATATTTCGTTACGGCAATAGATATCACCGTATTTTCATACGAATACTTGCTCGCGTTATCAATAACGTTCTCAATCACCATGCGCAACTTGGTAGGGTCGGCATTAATAATCATTTTTTGTTGCTTCGGCGTAAATTCCACGGTTTGTTTGCGCGCATCGAACATAGATTGTTGATCGTGTAGAACACTTAAAATCATGCTCTGTACATCAACTCGTTCTTTGCGTAAGACCACTTTTCCTGAGTCAATCTGAGCAACCTGCAATAAATCGTTAATAATCGATAATTGCCGTTCGTTATTTTGGTCAGCTTTGTCTAAAAAACTCCGCAGTTGCGGAGTTAGTTTACCAGCGTACCCGTCAAGCGCCATATTGACGTATTGTTTAACGGCCGTAGCAGGCGTGCGCAGCTGATGCGAGGCAAGCGAAATAAATTCATCTTTGGCTTTGTTGAGTTCCATTAATTGAAGATGCTGACGCTTTAGGCGTGCAGTATCTGCCTTCAGTTTTTTTGTTCGACGAACTTCTTCAATATCTGTCGTCGAGCCAACCCAAAGGGTAATGTTTCCTTTTTTGTTTCGGAGTGGTTGAGCGCGGGTCAAATGCCATACGTACACGCCGTCACTTCGCTTCAAGCGGTGCTCAATTTCAAATGGCGTACCTTCGCTTAATGCTTTTTCCCAGAGGCGCATGTTTTTAGCGTAGTCGCGCGGATGTACAATAGTACCCCATTCGGCCAGCGCTTGTTTGGTTGGGTCAATATAGTCGCTCCACTGCGAATTCATATAGACATGTTTTCCGTTAGGCAGAGTGGTGAATATTTTCTCTGGCATCGACTCGGCCATGAACTGCATTTGTCGTGCACTTTCTTCGGCTTTTACACGTGCATCTTGTTCTCGTTGCAAAAGCGCATCGTTTCGACTTTTTAATCGGCCAATCACATAGGCAACAACCGGAAAAGCAACGGCAATCACTGTGCCGCTTTGTAAGGTTCGTATGTCAAACAGACTAATGTTTAAAATGAGAGCAACCACGTAAAAGTTATACAACCCTATAACTATTGAGCTGAGTATCCCCGCCGAAGTTCCGTAACGATATGTCGAATACAACAAGGCGACGAGCAGCATAATCACCACGACGCTGTAGCCACTGCCGGTAAAGCGAACGACCAATTCGGCCACAATGAGCACAAAGAGGGTAGGTAGCAGACCCTTGGCCAACATCGTCCACGTTCGGACTGAGGTTTGTTGGCGCTTCATAAAGACAGGTTTTACCGCAGGATAAAACGGATAGTGGTACGTCTTCATTCAGGCGCTCCGTCCATTCATGTATAAATTATAGTCCTCACAACATAGGTTGTGAAGTAAATCACACGAACCGTCTCAAGTCGGACGCTTTTATCGGCTCGAAAATGGGTCTTCTAGAAAGGCTGGCTTTTTAGACTTATCGCCAGATGATTGCGGCTTCTCAAGGGTCGGAGTGGTCGCGGCAGATTCGGCACGCTTAGCAGCTTGCGTAGCCTCCCGCTTCATAAATTGCTTCATTAGCTTGTTGCCACGTTTTCGAAGCTTCTTAAGGTGAGGATACAATGCTGGGTCGCCATAAAACGTGCCTGGCACCACTCCATCTTCAATTTCATCACCTGGCTCAGGGGCAATAAACGCATCTATTGTCACAATGTTGTCCAGGTAATTCACCATACTCATGTACGATT
>JAUPVA010000052.1 GCA_030917245.1 Patescibacteria group bacterium | reverse complement strand
CGGTAGCGATGACTTCGAATTTATTACCGACTATTACCCGAATCCACTGCCGGACGGCTTTGTTGGTGGCTGGCCACTAAACCCCGAACAACAGCTAGCAGACTTTTTTGTGGAGGTCTGGCACGACAATATACCATTCTGGGTTTATCGTAAATGCATCCAGCACCTGATTGAATATGCTGATGACGGCATCTGGAAAGACTACTTTGGCAGCGATAGCCCACCGGTCCTACTGGTCTGTGATTCACTAACCTTGCAGCGACGAGTCCAACGTTACTTACGAAGAATGTACGACGACTTCACGGATGACCATATGTTTCTGGTCACTAATCGGCAGCTACTCAAGGAGGCTGAAAGTGATGGCGCTATTTGGACGCGAGTGGATGATGAAACGACGGAAACTTTACGGTTGAGTGAGGTGCCGGATGGGTATGTCATAAGTAGAAACTAATAGTGGTATAATAAGGTGTAATGTGTAAAATATTGAAAATAAAAAGTTATGTCAGAACAGCCAACTCCTGCCCAGCTACATGAGCCTGATGCAAAGGGTTGGCAAAAAGTGGCTGAAGAAATGCGCGAGTGGCACCCTGATCTACGGGAACATGCAAAACGTAATCTTGAACAGCGTGGTATTGAAATTTCTCCCGAGCATCACCAATCACATATTGACATCGCTCGACCCGCTGTATCTGACATATATAGCCTACCGCCTAAAGAGCAGGACTATATCGGTGAAATCATAGAGCTTGGCGAAGAGGCACTCGAAGACGCCGGAATCAATACTATGCATACGACCGACGCGCTAGAAGCAAAAAACGAGTTCACTAGCAATGCCGATAAGATCAAGCAAAACTTAGAAAGCTATTTCTCCAGTGACACCATCGCTCGACATATTGAGACGGCTAGCAAGGGCGACTTTGAACGTAAAAGTGATTTTATCGGTGATGTCGTGCAGTATAATGTACTTTTTCCCGATGCTACACCCGATCAGATTAATAAGTATGCCTACGCACAATCCATAAACTACTTGTCAAATCCGAATAGCTACAGCCAGAGAGAAGTTCAGAAAGCAGACTATATAGTAAGCGAAGTAGCGCAAGTGCTTGGCATTGCCTCCGATAAGATTGAGGCACACAAAGAAGACATTGCACAATATGTGTATGACAAGTATGTCACCAATGGTTTTGTGTTCCATGGCTTTAATTCGGCTGCCGAAGCCTCAATTAAGCAGTATGGACTGTCTGGAGAGAAACGTGAATGGGACAATAATGATATAGGTGAAATAAACGCAGTGTTTGCAAAATACGGCGTAGAAAATATCGCTGGATGGCACGAGCTCAATTCAGAAGGAGCATACTTTGTTTCCGATACGCCCACGGCTAGTTATAGTTATGCTGCTCGCTCACCAGAGTGGTTTTCTTCGTTTGCGGGCGGATCACTAAACTACGCCTCAATTCGAGAAGATGATGGGCGAGCCTTTAGTCGTCGAGATCGTGCGGCTGCACGGCATAGTATTGAAAGCTTGATGGCCAAAGTTAATATGGATACAAGCGACCAGCAGTATGTACTGGCCTTCTTTGATAGACATTGGAACATGCTCGCAGAGGGCACCAAACCTAAACTTGCCCTTGTTGAACGGCGCACCATTGACGAACAAAGCCGTGATTTTACTGCTACCTATGAAGCTATTAGCACGACGTGGGATGGCAGGCCACAAAGTGTAGCGGAAACGATCCAAGATTTACTCGCGCAATATGACAGTAATGACCGACAAATCCGTAAGACTGCGTCGCCGGAAGCGATTACAATAATCGAGCTACCCCGCTGACGGTGTGATATATTCGGAATATGAAGACTCTCGAAATAAAAAGTGACGATACAACGCTCGCAATCCGTGCCGCATGGACAAAGCGATGGGTTGACGGCAACACGAAACCTTTACGTGGCTCTATCCGATTGAAGAATGGTACATTTACATTTGCAGATGCACATGGGCAGACCATTGTTACGCTCGGCATAGAAGATATCGCTGCAGTGCATGGTCATTTCGTTATTGTCCCCGGTCTACGCGGAGGTGTGGTTGGCACGGGGATATTTGAATCAGGCATCCGTATTGTGCCGAAGGAAAAACAAAAAGACCTCCTTTACTTTTCTTGGGATCCGGGTAAATATGCCTCAAATCGAGGACGAAAATATAGAGAATGGCTTAAAGCGTTCAAGGCACTTGGCGTGCCAACTCGCAACAATAGCTACTGGCTTAATAGTCTCGTCGTCCTATTTATCTGTGCCATGCTTTTGATAGGTTTGCACTTGGCGCACTTGCTATGAGCGAACGCGCTGGAACAACGCTGTATCGTCCTCGTCTTTATACACAACAGTGAAGCCGCATTTCTTAGCAATTGCAAAGTCATCGTTACGAAGTCCCTCAACGAGTAATAGACCGTTCGGTTTGAGAGCTTTAGCTGTTTCTCGAAACAGTGAAATGTGCGGGTTAGAGCGTGACTGTACATAACGTAGTTTGTAATGAAGCGTTGCAAGCCACCGCTTGAAAAGTGTCCTTGAATTGTAGTGACGATTATTAAACCATGTCAGGTAGGAACAGAGGAACATGTCTACATCTGTGTATGTCAGATGATGCACGTTAGCAACCTCATCCACAGGTAATTTCTTAGGATATGGCGGTAGCCCGTAGAACAATACGGGATTGTCTCGGTTGGTAATAAGCGGCTTGACAGCAAGGCGTATGTTATTGGTTTTGAGGAATTCGTTGCCTGGTGGCGTTGGGCCTGCGAGCTCAATAACTCTGGCGGATTTGGGCAAGGCTTCGATGAGGTGTTTGGCATTTTGGAGTGAGGTCATGATTTGATTATAGCGTGGATAGGTAGATCATCTTATTCCTTGATGTTAGGGTATACTCTCGGTTGCATTACTTTATTGTCGGTAGACCTGTAGCTTTCTGCTGAAGTAGTTGATTGCAACGGTACGGGTTACTTTGAAAACAATCATCCTGTATCTACAATAGACAGTGATCAAGCGCGACAGCGAGCAGTGTGCATAACCAAAGGAGCCTATATGAAAACCGTTAAAGTAGCTATACAAGATGAGAATACGCTCGTTCTGCAGGAAGATGCCTCTAAGGGCGATCTCATCGACCTCAAATCAATCCACGAGACAGATATCGATAAAAACTCAATCGAAGGCATCGTGCGTAGTATTAAGCGCGATGTATTCGAAGAAGAGCTTCAAAAGGCACTCGAAGCTAAAGACCGTGAATATGCCTTGCAGCTTCAGCTTAAAGAAAAAGAACTCGGCGACCAAACCAAAAATACGCTCGTCGACAAAGACACCGTAATTGCTGATCTACGCGCAAAGCTCGAATCGGCTGACAATCTTAAAGAACTGGCTGTCACCAAAGCAGTCGGAGACATCAAAACCGAGCTCACTGAACTTTCTACCAAGCTCGAAAGTAAAGACAAAGAAAAAGAAAACGCCGTCTTGCAGCTAAAAGACAAATACGAAGGTCAAATTAAAGACCGCGAAGATACCATTGAACGCTTAAAGGACATGAAGGCAAAGCTATCGGTAAAGCTCATTGGCGAGACGCTCGAGCAACATTGTCAAAACGAATTTAACTCTGTTCGCACGACTATGTTCCCATTTGCCTACTTCGAAAAAGATAACGAAGCCATTAAAGACGACGATGAAGCCAAAGGCACCAAAGGCGACTTTATTTACCGCGACTTCGAGTCGCAGGGTGGAGCAGAAGTTATTTCTGTGATGTTTGAAATGAAAGACGAACAAGACGTTTCGGCAAATAAACAAACAGTCGAAAGCCACCTTGATAAGCTCGACAAAGATCGCAAGAAAAAAGGCCTCGAATACGCGGTGCTAGTGACGTTACTCGAAGCAGACAACGAGCTGTATAACCGCGGTATTGTTGACGTGTCATACAAGTACGACAAAATGTATGTCATTCGTCCGCAATTCTTCCTGCCGCTCGTTTCGCTGTTAAAAAACGCAAACATGAAAACCGCCGAAGACAAGCGCCAGCTGATTGCCGCCAAAAACAGCAACATCGACATCGAAAACTTTGTCGATAACATGGAAAACTGGAAATCTGGCTGGGCAACCAATATGAAAAATGCCGGCAAAAAGCACCTCGAAGCCGTGGAGCAGATAGATAAAGCCATTAAAGATCTTCAAAAGGCACGTGACGCTCTAACGCTTTCAGACAAGCACTTACTTACGGCCGAAAACAAAATGGATGACCTGACAATAAAGCGCCTTACAAAAGACGCCCCTAGCGTCGCAGCCCGTTTTGCAGAATTGTCAGAAGAATAAAAACATTCAGGCAAGAAGGTGCGCGAACAAGAACAGCTGAAATCAATATCCGTTAGTCAGCAATAATCGGGCATCATGTTTATACAAAAAACACATATGCTTAAAATGATAAGATACTGAGATGGAAATATACTTTATCATTGGACTCGTAGTCCTTTCGCTTATATTGCTGTCTGCCGTAGCCTCGTCTATTTCATCTAAGCGTAAAGTTTTCAAAGATAACGTTTATTCATATAGGGCAAAAAATCTTCCGATGACCCAGGCTGAAGCAGATTTCTTTATAAAGTTAGAGCGTGCTGTTAGCGAGCGATACCACGTCTTCCCTCAAATGCACCTTTCAGCAATTCTTGACCATAAGGTAAAAGGCCAAGATTGGCGATACGCCTTTCGTCATATAAACGGTAAGTCCGTTGACTTTGTTCTGTGTGACCGAGAAACACTACGCCCGTTTTATGCCATCGAACTTGATGATTTTACACATGCCGCCACCGATCGCAAAAAACGCGACGTTGAGGTTGAACGAATATTCAAATCGGCGAATATTCCCCTTGTTCGATTTACGAATAAAAACGTGAGCGAACAAGACATCGTGAGGGCATTGATGAATGCAGCGAAAAGTGGATAGAACGTACCCGTGATATGTACTAAGAAAAACAGGTATAATCTGGAAAATGGGGGAAACTATGACCGGTAAAAAGAAAAACCCGATCATCAAATGGGTGATAGCAGGTGTTACTATATTAGCTATTACTCTCGGCGGTTTCTTTGGGTTAAAGGCATACGAAAATTATCTTGCGAACAAAGTATATGCTCCAAGCGAGAACGTAAGCTTTCCGGAATTTAGTGTCAAAGTGACGAAAGCAGAATTCAAGCCGGTTGAACTTCCTATAGACAAAGAATCCGTTAAAAAATACGGAGCAATTGATAAAAAAGAAAATTGCGACTTATTATCGAAAGAAGACACATACTGGAGGGCATGGGATGGCGATATTAATGCTCCATGGGTAAAATACGGCCCGTCTGCATACAACATCTGCTATCGGCGCAATGACTCACGTGACGCTATTACTAAATATACTTCCGAGAACAAGCGGCTCGTAGTTGATTACACGATCACCGCAAAGAACAATGTAAATGTCAAAGATGTATCAATTGCACTTGAACCAGACAGCGGCCGAAAACTTGATGCACAAGTAGATGCGTTTAACGCAAATCAATTCTTCGAACTAGGTGCTCAATATCTAATGCCAGATGAATATAATTTAGCCCCTGGCCCTGTCTATACATCTGAACATCCACAAAAATACATCCCCTTTCGCAAGAGTAATCTCGGCGGAAATATCAACAAGGGCATTAGTCGCAAAGGAAACATTTATACGGATATCCGTAACTCAGAAAGCAGTGTTGATCTCAAAATTACGTACCGCGGCCAGACACGCATAGTTCGTATAACGCAGTAGTTTACAAATTTCAACTTGGGTCATGATCAGTCGGAACCAGGTATTCGTTGTAAATATAGCATTGGATAACGTATAATTCTAGTATGAAAATGGCCGACAAGCGCAAGCAAGACCGTCCCCGCGAGAAGCTTGTCGAGTACGGCCCAGAAAAACTCTCCGACATTGAACTTCTGCAGGCCTTGATTGG
>JAUPVA010000051.1 GCA_030917245.1 Patescibacteria group bacterium | reverse complement strand
TCCGCCAATTCGAAACTTTTTTCGTATCGTTTACCTATGAACTGTTCTTCTTCAAGAATCTGGAGCTTGTTTTGAATTGCTTTCGGACTAGATCGCTCTAACGAGCGAGCTAGCAGTTTTCTCGTACAGAAGCGAAACCAATACAGTCGGTACATCACACCTAACTGCTGTTTATTTAATGGTCTCCGATACCTCACTTCACTCATATCTCATTACCAATATTCACTACACCAACACTCAATCTACAAACCAAATCACTCAAAACATCACCAGCATAACCAACTCTACTACTCACTACATCTACACTTACAAACTTATCCATAACTACTCATCACTCACATCATATCTTCTTCTCTATATTTATATAAAAAGAGAGGAGAAAAGACAGAAAAAAGATAAAACGAGAAAATGAAATAACAGGGGCTAGAAAATGCACATAGCGAGAACTAATAAATAGTGATAGCTTGGGTGTCGGTGTATAAGTTTAGTTAAAATAAAACATGCTGATAAATACCCCTCTATTCGTGGAACTTTCAAGAGATAAAAGATATAATAAGTACATGCAAAACATCGATGAAATCAGTAAACAACGAGCCGTAAAGCTGTTCGATAGTATTGAACTTTCATCATTTGAAGTTGGTACAACTAAGGGTTTGCAACAGATTCATGAATATTTGTTTGGCGGGCTCTATGACTTTGCTGGGAAGATTCGTTCAAAAAACATAAGTAAGGGCGGATTTACGTTTGCTTCAGCTATTTATCTCGAAGGCGCATTATCTGAAGTAGAAAAACTACCCGAAACAACCTTTGAAGAAATTGTCAGGAAATATGTCGAGATGAATATCGCGCACCCGTTTATGGAGGGCAACGGTCGTAGCACCCGAATCTGGCTAGATTTAATCTTAAAAAAGAGTCTCAAGCAATGTGTAGATTGGCAGAAAATTGACAAGAATGATTATTTTAACGCCATGGAGCGTAGTCCGGTAAATGATCTTGAACTTCGCGAACTTCTACGCGGTGCACTCACTGACAAAATCAGTGACCGCGAAGTGTTTATGAAAGGCATTAAGCAATCGTATTACTACGAAGAGCCCGATGACTATAAAGGTTAGATGTTTGTTTCGATAGAATTCTGAAGCATACAACAAAATTTCGTCCCGAAAGCCCCCACGCCTCTTGCAACTTCTTTGGGAGATCTCGGCGAGGGAAATTTAAAAAAATGGGAAGGTGGGGGTGTTTCGGGCAGGCGCGGGCGCACAGGTCAGACTTTTGCGTTAAAATGGGTTCGAGCGCGGGCGTAGAATCGTGCCATGAGTATTGAATGTAAAAAAGGAAACATATGAAAGTCGTAATTATCAGCGGATACTTTAATCCACTCCATGGTGGGCACTTAGATATGATTGAAGCTGCGTCAAAGTTGGGCGACCGCCTAGTGGTGATAGTGAACAATGACCAGCAACAGATTTTGAAAAAAGGAAAAATTATCTTAGACGAGGACAATCGAGTCCGACTAATCCGAGCGCTGAGGGATGTCGATGAGGTCGTTTTGTCGATTGATAATGATCCTCCAGTGATTCAAACGCTCGAGTTCCTTGCAAAGCAGTACCACGGCGAGGAATTAATATTCGCGAACGGGGGCGACCGCCACGGCGAACGAGAGATTCCTGAAACTGAGGTGTGCAAAAAGTATGGCATAGAGCTGATATTCGGCGTCGGTACAGGGGTAAGAGGGTTGGTGAAACCTGACTCTTCTACCCGTATCAACGAAGCGCTCGGCCACGAGGGCTAGATGCAAAGTCGCTTCAGTACGTTTGCTCGACGGCACCGTTTGGAGATTATTTCGTTCATCACCGGTTTTTCGCTATTGACGTACGAGCTGGCGGCTGCCCGAGTGTTAGCTCCTAGTATCGGTAGCTCTACCTATGTTTGGACAGGAGTTATTGGGGTTATTATTGCCGCTTTAAGCCTAGGATTTTTTGTTGGCGGTAAGGTTGCCGATTCACGAAACGCTATAAGTGACCTTGTGTTGCTTCTTGTTATAGCAGCAATGACGACAATAGGAACACTCCTTATATATGAGAGTATGCTCGACACAATCGTGGATGCTTTTGCTGATAGTAGGGTGCAGGCCATTGCGGCCGCGCTCACACTTTTTGCACCTGCGAGCTTTTTTATCGGCATGACAAGCCCGTATTTAGCTAAGCTGAATGTTATATCGCTTCGTTCAACAGGACAAAGTATTGCTTCGTTAGATATGTTCAACGCGGTCGGGGGGATTAGCGGTACTTTCGTGACGGGCTTTATCC
Source organism: Patescibacteria group bacterium (assembly GCA_030917245.1). GTDB lineage: Bacteria > Patescibacteriota > Saccharimonadia > Saccharimonadales > Saccharimonadaceae > UBA1020. The sequence goes on along the minus strand of JAUPVA010000051.1, from coordinate 10,994 downwards.
TTTTTGGATATATCGGTGCGCACCAAGCTATCGGACTGGTAGCTGTGTTGCTGCTACTCGCAAGCTGGCTGATACTGCCATCCTGGCAGTGGCCCCGACGACTTATCTTGTCACTCGCCGTATTGCTATTTGCACTAACGCCGCCTTCAGCCGTGGAAGGGTTGGTGCGAATCGACACTGCCAGCTCGCACTATCGTGTTATAAGTGGGTACATTAATAACCAACCAGTGACCGGCTTAGTTACAGGGCCTAACGGAACGCAGTCTGCTGTGTATACGAACGGGCGGACAGATTTAGTATTTTGGTATACCAACGAAATTAGTCGCCTTACAGGCATACGTCAGCCAGGTACCGTCTTGATTTTAGGGGGTGGCGCCTTTACGCTTCCGCAGTATCTCAGCACTCAGCTTCCTGATGCCCAGATTGACGCCGTGGAGATTGACCCTAGTCTTAAACCAATTTCGGAGAAATATTTTGGGTATCGAAATCCCTCAAATGTTCAGGAGATATTTACCGATGCCCGCGCCTATGTCAATTCGACTGATCGGCGGTATGACGCCATTATTGTAGACGTGTATGGAGACACTGCCATCCCATTTTCGTTCATAACTAAGGAGTATGGGGAGGCTCTTAATAAGATTCTTAATCCTGACGGTGTAGTGATTGCAAATGTGATTGGTGGCTTCACGGGCCCATGTCGTGAGGCTTTTGCGGCCGTAGATACCGCATACCGATCATCTTTACCATATGTGCAGTACTCAAACGAGTCGGGCAGGCGTGAGCAACGAGCTAATCAAGTCGTTGTTTATAGTAAGCAGCCGATTAAATTGTCAGGATTGCAATTTTTGCCATCATTTGGAGTCGCACCGTATACCGATAACTTCGCTCCATCGGAACGTTTGTACCACGCGTGTCAGCAGACTGCTTAATAGGGAACGCAAGAAGCATGTACGGTATACTGCTTGTATGAATAACATTCAAGACATATTAATCATTGGTGGAATAGCTGCGGTTTTTATAGTGATAATTGGCCTTAGTTTGTACCAGAACAAAAAACGAAAAGACGCGAGCTGGACTGGGGTAGTTATAGATAAGGCTATGCAAGAACATGTCGATAGAGACTTGAACAACCGACAATCAAACGACGGCGGTGGGGTTTCGTTAATCTCATTCGGAAATAATCGTTCCGATGTGGCGGTAACTCATTCGTACTCAATTACGGTACGGCCAGAAGGCGGCGAGACTTTTAATTGGTCAGTATCGAGCGGATTCTACGAGTTAGTGTCAATTGGGGATAAGCTTTCCAAGCGACCTGGCACTACCACCCCTGAAATTATTGAAAAAGCCGCTACTCCGGCTGCTAAATAAAAGTAGCCGTTACAACGCTATATATAGCGTTGTAAATAACAAACACTACACTAGGTATCAAGTACTAGAGGTGAATTCAACCGATAAGGCTTGTGGTTAAAAAAACGGTAAAAAAACGCTTGCGTAGGCCATATATAGGGTCTATAGTTGTTCGCAGACCACTACATATGTAGTCGTTCAATAAAATACACAGTAACGCAAGGCACCACTACTGCATGAATAGCCCTCAATAGGGTTGGGTTGCTTTTTGCGTATTCTTCTCGCAGGGAGGCGAGCTGTGTAACGAACATAAACCAAACCTAATAGGGGAACAACGTGAACGGAATCCATGTGGTAAAGCGTGATGGCACCCGCGAACCATTCGACGCCAACAAGATCAACCTCGCCTTAGTGAAGGCAACTGAAGGTCTGCCAGACCAGATTTCAAAAGTAGTTCAGGTTGCAACCGAACTTCAACTGACATTATTTGACGGCATCACTAGTGAGCAACTAGATGAAGCGGTAATTCATACAGCACTTCAGAACGTTAAGGACGACCCGGATTTCGACACGATTGCCGCTCGGTTACTCCTAAAGAATATTTATAAGAATATTTTAGGTGACTACGAAAGCGATGCGGAGTTAAAAACTCTCCACGAAAAGAAGTTTGCCGAATACATTAAGTTTGGCGTAAAAGAGGGTCTGCTTGATACTCGCATGGCTGACTCGAACATATTTGATATTAAAAAACTTGCCAAGGCGCTGGATCCATCGCGTGACGGATTGAGTAAGTATCTGGGAGTTGTGACAAACAAGAACCGTTATGCACTTCGCAAGCAATCTGGTGCTCCAATCGAGGTTCCACAGTTTACCCACATGCGTATTGCAATGGGCCTGAGCTTTAACGAAGAAAACCCAACCGAAGCAGCAATCGACTTCTATAAACACATGAGTAACCTTGATTACGTACCGGGCGGCTCAACTCGTGTAAACGCCGGCGGCTCTTTTCCTCAGCTTTCGAACTGCTTTCTATTGGAAGTCCAGGATGACATGGAGTCGATCGCTAAAGGTATACGTGACGTTATGTGGATTGCGAAAGGTACGGGCGGCATTGGAATCTCACTAAACAAGCTTCGTGCAGCTGGTTCTCCTGTTAAGACGACGAATACTGAGTCGACTGGTCCTATTCCGTTCATGAAGATGATTGATACAGCATTGTTTGCTGTTTCACGAAAAGGCAAGAAGGCAGGTGCAGCAGCCATTTACATGGAAAACTGGCACCTTAACTTCCCACAGTTCCTTGATCTTAAGCAGAATTCAGGCGACCCATACCTTCGGACGCGTTTAGCTAACACTGCCGTCTTTATTTCAGATGAATTTATGAAGCGGGTACAAAAGAACCAAGACTGGTATCTTTTTGACCCAGCTGAGGTAGAAGACCTACCGGAACTCTACGGTGCAGAGTTCTCAGCTCGCTATGCTGAATACGTCAAAATGGCTGAAGCCGGTAAGATGCGCGACTTTACAAAAATTCCTGCCCTGCAGCAATTCCGCCAGATTCTTACCGTCTTGCAGGCAACGAGTCACCCTTGGCTGACATGGAAGGACACTATTAATGTCCGCGCCCTGAATAACAACACCAGCACGATTCACCTCAGTAACCTGTGCACTGAAATTACGCTGCCGCAAGATGCTGATAACACTGCAGTTTGTAATCTCGTTTCAATTAACTTGTCGGCTCACCTCAAAGAAGATAAAACTTGGGATTGGGACCGCCTAGCTGCTTCAACCCGCAGCGCGGTGCGTCAGCTTGACAACTTGTGTGACATTACAAATACTCCGATTCCCGAAGCGATGAACTCGAACTTGAAGAACCGCGCCTTAGGGTTAGGAGTTATGGGCTTTACCGATGTAATCGAAAAGCTCAGCCATAGCTATGAAAGCGAGGAGGCGTACGCACTCATTGACCAGCTGGTTGAATTTGTAAGCTATCACGCGATTGATGAGTCGGCTGATATGGCGCAGACTCGTGGTGCATACGATACCTTTAAGGGTAGCGGCTGGAGCAAAGGTGTGTTGCCAATCGACACGATTGAAGAACTCGAAGCCGACCGCAAGGTTAAAGTTAAAGTTAATCGAAAGCACAAGCTAGACTGGGACAAACTTCGCAAAAAAGTTAAGAAGGGTATGCGAAATGCTACGCTGATGGCAATTGCCCCAACGGCAAACATTGCTCACATTGCCGGCACCACCCCTGGTCTTGACCCGCAGTTTGCACAGATTTTCTCTCGAAGCACGCTTAATGGTAAGTTTCTCGAAGTGAACACTAACCTTGTTCGCGACTTAAAGAACCTGGGTATCTGGGACGAAGTCAAAGACGAACTGCTTGCCAAGCAAGGTGACATTCAGACAATCGATGCTGTACCGCAACACCTTAAGGATGTGTATAAGACAAGCTTCCAGCTTAGCCCTTATGCCTTCATTGAAGTGGCGGCTCGCGCACAAAAATGGGTAGACCAAGCTATTAGCCGAAATATGTACCTTGAAACACGCAACATCGACGACTACGTCGAAATCTACACCGAAGCGTGGAAACGCGGGCTTAAGACGACGTACTACCTGCACGTAAAACCACGTCACCAAGCCGAACAATCAACTACCCGTGTGAATAAAACTGAAGAACTGGCTAAATCAAGCGGTGGCGCTCGTAAGACAGGCTTCGGATTCGCCAAAAAGCAATCAGTAGGAGGAAGCGTATGACAGACACGACATGCACTTGTAGCTGCGCTTGCTGCTAACACGAACACGTAACATCAATCGAAAAAAGGGTATAAGGGGAACTATCATGAACGCATCACAAATCATTAACGACGAAATGTCTCTCGAAGAAAAACTGGCTGCAATTGACCAGGCAATGGCAAACGCACAAGCCGTCGCTAACGACGAAGCCGCATCGCGCGGACAAGTTGCTGCACCACTCGACCCAGGTGACCTGACGATGTGTGAAGGCTGCCAATAGTGGGCGAACAACTGAGCATCCCAGAAGTCGATGAAGCAGTCATGCATCATCTCGATCTCCCCTTAGCTATCGTTGCTCTGGGTGAGACGGTCGACGTCTAAGCGCGTATAATAGATAAGAGAATAAGGAGGTAAAGCTATGGCAGGAATTTTAGGCACCGGCATTCAGGATGGTTTGCTTCTGAAGCCAGTGCATTATCAATGGGCGATGGACCTATATGACCAGGCCGTTGCGAATACTTGGTTCCCAAATGAAATTCAACTGGGTCAGGACCTAAGCGACTGGAAGAAAATGACCGATGAGGAGAAGCATGCGCTGACGTACCTCATGAGTTATTTCAACCCGAATGAGTTATTGGTCAATAAGGCATTGGCGTTTGGTGTATATCCATATGTGAATGCTGCTGAGTGTCACTTGTACCTCGCAAAGCAAATGTGGGAAGAGGCTAATCACTGCATGAGCTTTGAATATGTGCTCGAAACGTTCCCAATAGATCGTGACGCGGCATACAACAACCACGTTGAAGTCCCGAGCATGAAAGCTAAGGAAGAATTCGAAACGAAGTACATCAAGCGGATGACTGAAGACACGCTCGATATTACGACAACTGAGGGTAAAAAAGACTTTGTTAAGAACCTGATTGCCTACAACATTATTCTTGAAGGGATTTGGTTCTACTCTGGATTCATGGTTGCGTTGTCGTTCCGTCAGCGAAACCTTATGCGTAACTTTGGTTCACTTATGGATTGGATTATTCGCGACGAAAGTCTGCACCTCAAATTTGGAATCAATCTGATTCTCACCACACTTGAGGAGAACGAAGACCTTCAGACGGAAGAATTCGCTGAAGAAATCAAACAAATGATTCTCGATGCCGTAGAAATGGAAGAGCAGTACAACCGTGACCTGCTTCCAAAGGGTATTCTTGGCTTGAATGCTGAGTACGTAAATCAGTACGTTAAGTACCTGACAGACCGCCGTCTAGAAGAGCTTGGTTTCGAGCCACACTACAAAGTGTCAAACCCTGCGAAGTGGATGGCGGCTGCCAATGATACGCTTGAGTTGGTGAACTTCTTTGAAAGTACGAACACGAGCTACGAAGTGAACTCCGGTAAGTCTAGTACTGGCATGGGTCCTGAAGTCGGACAAAGTCCGAGCGCAGATCGTGGCGAGAACGTACCAGAAGATCCGCATGTACAAGAAGCCGCTGAAAACGGCGACAAGTAACACGCGCGCATAAGTAATTTAAAACGATTAGGGTGCGGGAATGGTTCAAAGCTAACCCGCACCTTTTTCGGCTCAAAAATTAAAGGATTTTCATGGACGTAAAGACAACGATTCAAACCTCTTCATTCATCATCGGACTCGCAATTATCTATTCACTCATCTTCTCAATCGAGGCCGGACGCTAAAAGATGCAGACAGAAATCGAAGCAAAGTTTCGTATCGCAAGTATCGAAGAAATACGCGCCAAGCTAATCGCCGTTGATGCGACATGTATCCATCCAATGCGCTTGATGAAGCGTGCGCTCATTGAAGAGCCTCATCACGCAAATGAGAATTCATTCGTACGAATACGCGACGAAGGTGATAAGGTAACGCTAACCTATAAACGACGCGAAGCAGAGACGATTCATGGCCAGAAAGAGGTAGAGGTCGTGGTCAGCGATTTCGACAAGACAGTCGAGCTGTTCTCTGCAGCTGGCTGGCACTACACCACGTTCCAAGAATCTCGTCGTGAGACCTGGACGTTAGACGACGCTGAAGTTGTCATTGACGAGTGGCCGTGGATAAACCCTTATATTGAAATCGAGGCAGACGACGAGGTAACCTTGCGCGCAGTCGCCGACAAACTCGATGTTGAGTGGAGCACGACAAACTTAGGTTCGGTGGATAACTTCTATAAAGAGAAATACCCCAATATGACAGTACGTGGCGTAATTGATGTCAAAGAAGTTCGATTCGATGCTCCGTTACCCGCCGAGTTTGGAGCCCAGGTGTAATGGACGCATTTTGGTTTGCATTGTCGCTAACATTTTTGGCCGGTATCGCCACAATGATTGGGGCAGTGTTTGCAACGCTCAAGCGATTCACGTCACGTTCGGCTATGGCGATTTCGTTAGGCTTTTCTGCAGGCGCAATATTATATGTATCGCTAACGGACATTCTTAACAAGAGCGAAGACTCATTCGCTGAACTATATAGTGATCCCAGGTTAAGTTACGGCATGATGGCATTAGCATTTTTTCTGGGCGTGGGTCTAATGGTAATCGCTGATCGACTAATTCCATCTGAAATTAACCTCGATGACCAAGAGGGAACGAGCGACTCTAACGCCGACTTGAAGCGCAAGTTGATGCGTGGCGGATTATTTATTGGTCTCGCGTTATGTCTGCATAATTTCCCTGAAGGTTTTTTGGTTTTTATGACGGCATATGACGATCCAAGTGTGGGTATTGCCATCGCTGTAGCACTGGCAATCCATAACATTCCTGAAGGCATTGCTATTGCCGGACCGCTTTATGCTGCTACCAAGCAAAGATATAGGTCCATTGCTATCGCAACCGCCACGGGCATTGCCGAACCAGTGGGTGCGGTAATGGGATTCTTGCTACTTCGAGAGTTTTTAAACGAAACCTTGTTCGGTTGGGTGTTTGGCGTAGTGGCAGGTATGATGGTGTTCATTTGCGTAAACGAAATTTTGCCTGCTGCGCATCGCTTTGAAACAAAGCAACGGCAAACGACCTATGGATTTATCGCTGGCATGGCAGTTCTTGCTGGCAGTATATCGATGCTGCAGTAGTTTGCTTAATGCTTTACTCGTATAAGTAACAAGGGGTAAAGTTGCTGAGCCATATCGGATGCCTTATAGTACAGCTAAGCATGAGCGCAAAACGTACGACAAAAAAACCTAAGAAGCAATCTGCCTTTGGGCGTTTGAAACTTGGTGTTGCCGAAATTATAGTGCCGATTGCGGTGCTGGCAACCGCAGGAGCGATTAGTTACGATGTTTATCGGCAATCATCTCAGGTCGTCGTGCAATCGTTTAACGATAGAGCACACGGGTCGGCTGACCGTGCAACAGAGGTATTGAACAACTACACTAATTTATTGTATGCAGCAAAAGCCTACCAAGTAAGCAGCGACACAGTAACTCAGGCGGATTGGCGTAATTATTTTGCTGCCCAAGATACATTTCGGCGATACCCAGGATTAAGTTCGGTATCGTACGTGGAGCTGGTCTCTGATTCCGAGCTTGATGCTTTTGAGCAACGCATGCGTACATCCGATTTTTTTGGACCTTCATTCCGTCTTAAAGTAGAGCGAAATGGCAAGGATCATGGATTTATTAGTTCGTATGCCGCTCAGAACGACATTAGCGCGGTAATAGGTAGCGACTTATTAGCTAATCCAGACCGGCGTGAGCTCTACGAACGAGCCGTACGAGCGGGGAGTGCAGTAGCCAGTTCGTCGCTAGAACTAGCTACGGGGCATAGGGGGTTCTTTGTGTTGTTACCAAACTCCGTTAATGGGGTAACGAAAAGCTATATTTTGTTATCGTTCCGAATTGAAGAAATGATGCCAGCCGTGCTGGCTGGTTCGGACGAAGGCATGATTTACCGGGTGACCGATGTTACCGATGGCTTAAAAGACCCAGTCTGGAGTTCGGTAGAGCAATGGCCGGAGGTTGCGAACGTGCATAACAAGCAGCTTCGAATCGGCGACCGTTCCTGGCTACTTGAAGTGGCCGATACGGAGCCGCGAAGCGACAACAGTTACGTTGCTCCTGTCATTATTTTATCGGCCGGCGTAATTTTGGCCATGGCATTATTACGAACTGCGATGCGCGAAGCGCGCGACTTCAAGCGGGGTCGTTAAATCCGTGCGCCTTCACGGGCCTTGTTGGCCCAAACGTCGGCGAGTTCATTGCCTTCATCGCCGTTGTGTCCACGCACCCACACAAGCATGGCTTTTGATGAGCGATAGAGGGGGCAGACTTCTTGTACGATGTCGAGGTTTTTAATCTCGCCACCTTTCTTTTTCCAGCCATTAGCTTCCCAGGCAAGCGACCATTTTGTAATGACGTTAATCCAAAACTCACTGTCTGTATGAATGGCGCATTCACCACCTTTGGCATGTTTAAGCGCAGCCACGATAGCGAAGCCTTCCATGCGAATATTGGTTGTGTGTTCGCCACTCGGCTCTGTTCCTAAGGCAACGGGTTTGCCATTCAAAATGACGGCATAGCCACCTGGACCAGGGTTAGGGCTAGCTGAACCATCGGTGTAATAAATAGGGGAATTAGACATACGTATCCTTACTGATTCTATTGTTATTTGTTTGCTAATCGATTAGTAATGTCACGAATCACATCGCGAGCTTCTTGTTGGGTCATTTTACGCGGTACCCAAAATTCACCAAGGTCCCGCATGCCACTCTGAATCACATTTAGCTGGGCCTCAGTAGCAGGCATCCTGTCGTTAAACAGGCCATCGTTATTAATGTCGTCACGCTTTGCGGCCATCGAAGCCAGGACGTTACCTAGAATCACCGCAACAGCGATTACTGCTCCAATACCCGCCATAGTAATGCCGAAAAGGAATGTGCCGGAATTATCATCGGAATTTTTTGTTGGGTTTTTAGGGTCGTACTTGATTCCTATGATGCTACCAATTTGCTGAGAACAGGCATCGGTAGTGCCTACGGTGGTATGGCCAGTATATTGTTTGCCTGTCGCTGAAAACGTGTAATTAACCGTACAGTAACGGGTTCCATCCTCGTCTGTCGTAGACTCCGTGATTGACGTCACGGTGGCCTGCGTTTCTGCGGAATAAGCTAATGAGCCATAAGAAAATCCAGCAAATGCCAGTCCGATGAGTAAGAAGAAGCCTGCATTAACAGTTCCGACAATTGTAAGAATAAGGCGGATTACCTTTGCACCCGATCGAGTGGCTGTATGCAAGGTGGGATTAATAGGTTTTGGTGTTTGATCCATATGTATAAATAGTAGCATGTCTTAGTAGCGATGCATTATGTACAACATAGTGCGTGTTTAGTGTAGGACTAAATAACAACACTCCACCCATAGCGTAAGTTTCAAAAATATTGCTATAATGAAATCCCATGGAAGAACCAAATAACCATGGGAGCAAACAGTCGAAACAGAAATACATATTTGTGACAGGCGGTGTCCTGTCGGGGGTAGGGAAAGGTATTACTGCGGCAAGCATTGGAGCAGTCCTGCAAGCCAAAGGTTCATACGTTTCTATTCAAAAATGTGACCCGTATCTCAATGTAGATGCGGGTCTTTTGAATCCAAAAGAACATGGCGAATGTTATGTCACCAAGGACGGTGCTGAAACTGACCTCGACCTCGGTCATTACGAGCGCTTTTTAGACATTGAACTGACTCAAAAGAACGCTACTTTGGCTGGCCGGCTACTCAGTAATCTTATTGCTAATGAAAGAGCTGGCAAGTTTGGCGGGCAAACGGTTCAGCTGGTGCCACATCTTACTCGAGAAATTCAAAAAGCAATTTTGACTGCCGGACATGGCAGCGACGTGCATATTGTTGAAATTGGGGGAACGGTAGGTGATTACGAAGGGCTGAGCTTTATTGAGGCGATTCGCGAGTTTGCCATGAAAGTTGGGCGCGAAAACTGCATGTATGTCCACGTGGTGTATGTGCCATTTATTGGGACGAGTAAGGAATTTAAAAGTAAACCGGCTCAGAACGCACTGAATGACCTGCGCGGGTTTGGTATTGTGCCGGATGCCGTAATCGTGCGCAGCGATAACCCTGCGCCAGAATCTATTGCCCGAAAAATCGCATTATTCGGGGGTATTCATGAATCAGCAGTTCTAATGATGCCGAACGTCGATAGCGTGTTCCGAATTCCTGAGGTAATTGCCAAGAGCCCATTAATGAAACACCTTGAGTACTTTACTGGCAACAGCGCTCCGGCTGACTTAACAAAATGGACTGAACTAATCACGCGACAGACATCACCAAAGACTCGAACCGTCAAAGTCGGCATGGTCGCAAAATATCTCGACAACGAAGATACCTATATCTCGGTCATCGAAGCTTTAAAAGCGGCCGCGTGGCAAGAGGCGGTGAACCTCGACATAGCCTGGATAGACGCCGAAAAAATTAATCACGCGGCACTCGATTCGGTGGACGCAATTTTGGTACCAGGCGGATTTGGTGAACGCGGGATTGAAGGAAAGATTGCCGCTGCGAACTACGCGCTCGAACACAAAAAGCCGTATTTAGGCCTATGCCTAGGCTTGCAAGTAGCGGTGATTGCTGCGGCTCGACGAGCGGGCCTAAAAGACGCTAATAGTACCGAATTCAATCCGACCACCGACCACGACGTGGTGTATATCATGAAAGGGCAGGCCGGCAAAGAATCGACGGGCGGCACCTTGCGACTGGGAGACTACGCCGCCAAGCTAGTAGAAGGCTCGTTAGCGGCTCAGACCTATGGTGCAACCGACGTAACAGAGCGTCATCGTCATCGCTATGAGGTTAATCAGAAGTTTAAGAAAGATATTGAAAAGGGTGGACTAAGTATTAGTGGCACTAGCCCTGACGGCAGGCTTGTCGAATTTGTCGAAGCGAAGG
>JAUPVA010000050.1 GCA_030917245.1 Patescibacteria group bacterium | reverse complement strand
CAATAAGAATAATTGCGACCCGCTTAATAATCTTTTTACGCGGTGAATGAACCCTTTTGCCCCGGGATCGTCTCCCAAAAAAGCCACGTTTTCGCGGTGGAGCTTGTTCGTCGTCGTGGATTCGCGCTAGAGATTCATCTATCTCGCTGCGACGCACTCCCGCGGGTCGCGTCGGCATGTCGCGAGTAATCGGACGCGAAGCGCGGCCAACATTCGCCCGGACTTCTGGAGTCGGTCGACCAAGGTCTCGGCTTGCCCCTCCTCCGATGGTTGGACCACGTCGAGGAACGAAACCATCTAGTGAGGAATTTTGTTTTCGCATACCGTTCTTCTCCCCGCTATAGCAAATAATGACAGTTATGTGGTTGTAAAAAACCGTAACCGTTCACAATCAATTTGGGCTGAGCTGGTGTATAGTTAAGTAAGTGAACGCAAACTTTCTTGACCGTCACCAAGCCATAAAAGATGCCATTGGCATCATTATTTTCGTGGTCTGTGTTTTTATTGGCACGCTATTCATAAACGCATTTATCTTTCGAAGCTTTAACGTTGAAGGTCCTAGCATGGAACCAACTCTGTTTACGGGCGATCGACTTATCGTAAATCGCATTCCAGTAACGATTTCTCAGTTGCAAAACAAAGACTACGTCCCAGAACGAGGTCAGGTTATCGTATTTAAAAATCCTCAATACATTCCCGGAATGGGAGAAGAGTACATTGTGAAGCGTGTTATCGCTTTCCCCGGAGAACGAGTTGTCTTGGAAGACGGAAAATTTACGGTATATAACCGGGCACATCCGGATGGTTTTGACCCCGATGCAGACTTCAATGGTGAGCCTGGCTCTTACTCGTCTGGTCAAGTCGATACGGTCGTTGCAGATAACACCCTGTTTGTTTCTGGAGACCATCGAGCCGACAGTTACTCTCGAGACTCCCGTAACGGGCTAGGTCTTATACCCTACTACGACATTATTGGCCCCGTTACGCTTCGCATTTTTCCGTTCGATAAAATACGAACATTTTAATCTAAGTATTCATACCAACAGCGCCGTACAATCGGCGTCACTCATACATATTTACGCTACGTATTACTGTCCTAATTGCGCTTCAATACGCTGTCGTTCTTCTTCAGACGTAAATTCAATCACGATCTTACCGACCCCTCGATTGTTCTGCTGAGTCGTGACACGCGTTCCAAAGCGTTTCATCAATACCGGTAACTCTACGAGACGTCGCGGCTTTTGAACTTTACCTTCAGTCGCCTTGACTGGTCGTGCCGTCGCGACATACTCTTCAACCCTGCGCGCGCTCCAATGCTCATTGATTATTTTTGGAAGCACCTGATTCACGAGAGATTCTTCAATCCCTATAAGCGGCCGTGCTTGTCCCTCTGTTAACTTACCTTCGGCAACAGCCTGCTTAGCATCAGCAGGAAGCTTAAGTAATCTGAGCGTATTAGAAATTGCACTCACCGACTTACCGCCTACTCGAGTACCTATTTCTTCAAGTGTCAGATTAAATTGGTCGCGCAATTTGACGTATGCCGTCGCGGTTTCGAGCGGATTCAAATCGCGGCGCTGAATGTTCTCAATTAAACTAAGCTCCAGCTTGTGCTGAGCACTTAGCGTACGTACTAGGGCGGGAATAGAGCCCTTGCCTGCAGCAACAGAAGCGCGGTAGCGGCGCTCACCGGCAACAATTTGATACTTTCCTTCTTTAAGTGGAACCACAACAATTGGCTGAAGTACGCCATGCTCGGCAATACTAGCCGACAGCTCTGCAAGCCCAGTTTCATCAAAATGACGGCGCGGTTGGTCGGGGTCTGGGCTGATGTCTGACAACTTGATATTTCGAAGATCGCTCACTTTATGGTCGTCGCCGGCACTGGGGTCAAACGACTCATCTAGCAAGTCATCAGGAATAAGCGACGAAAATCCACGACCTAAGCCTTTTTTCATTGCCATGTTATGCGCCTGCCCTTTCCATTACCTCTTTTGCGACCGCTTTATATGCCCGAGCTCCCTTTGAGAACCGATCATATGCGCCAATCGGCACGCCGTGGCTCGGTGCTTCAGCGAGGCGAATATTACGTGGAATAACCGTCTTAAATACCTTACCCGGGAAGTGCTTTTTAATTTCTTCGTGAACTTGGCTTGAAAGCGTGGTGCGGCTATCTACCATGGTTGGCAGTACGCCAATAAGATCGAGTGTTGGGTTCATGCTCTTTCGGACTAGCTTCATCGTTTCGAGCAATTGACCAAGCCCTTCGAGTGCATAAAATTCTGCCTGAACCGGCAATAAGATATAACGCGCGGCTATCAAACCGTTCACAGTCAGAAGGCTCAGGCTCGGTGGGCTATCGATAAGGATATAATCGTATGTTTCACCAGTCGTACCAATAGCGTTCTTCAACCGGCTGAACCGCCGCGACACACCTGCCAGCTCAGCCTCGGTATTGGCCAGGTGCGGCGTTGCTGGTGCCAAAAATAAATTTTTCTGACCTGTTTCGACGATTATTTCTTGGAGTGTTTTTGTCTCGAGCATGACATCGCTCATCGTGCCGGTTTCGAGCTCCTGCTTTTCTATTCCTAGACCACTCGTCGCGTTGCCTTGAGGGTCAAAATCAATGATAAGCGTTTTTTTACCGCTTTTTGCAAGATAATAGGCAATATTGACGGTACTCGTCGTCTTTCCTACCCCACCTTTTTGATTCGTTACAGCAATAACAGTTGGCATCTGTTTATTTCTTCCCCTTAGTGCCCTTATTGTACCATGAGCGGAAAGAAAAAATCCCCACTTCTTACGGTGGGGATTTTTACGGTTCCATCCCTAGAAATCGCTTGGCATACCAAAGGTTTGGCGGAACCGTGTAGGATCACCGTTATCGCCGCCGAGCAACATCCAGTCGGCTCCATCCTTTTTGAAATAAACGATATCGAGCCCTGGGCCTGCCGTAGCCGAGCCGACTTGAACTCGTGCAAACTGTGCCGTCTGCTTATCGATCTCGGCTGTCAGATCTGTTGCGCCTGCAGGATACCCCCGGTTAGCTACCTTCGCTCTGGAATACTTAAGAGCTGCTTTAATTATCGCATCGCTACCTTGATTAGCCGTGTCAGTTGTTACTTCATCTGATTTAACCCGTTGCGCGTCCTTCTTTACTTCAGTAAGCTGTGATGTCAGGCGAGAAATCTGACCATCTTTACTTTCAACCTGATTAGCTAGTGTGCTTACCTGGTTT
>JAUPVA010000049.1 GCA_030917245.1 Patescibacteria group bacterium | reverse complement strand
CGGCATTTACAGCTACAGAAACGGGCTACCAATGACGGGCGAACACTTTTTAGAACGTTTCTTCAACTTATTTGGAGATGTCTTTAATGAATAGCGAAATCTTAATCGACAACAAGGGGCAAATGTGGACCCGACAATCGTAATTAACCAACGCGTTGATGTGGTGGTGATATATCGGCAAGGTCCAGAGGCATTGGCAACGGTTATGCCCTACAAAATGCGCTACCAGGGCCAAGACATTTTGTTCACGCGCCTAGGGCTACGGCACCCGACAGCTCAGGGTAAGCGCATGATTCATGTTTTTGATGTTTCGGACGGCAGCAATGATTACCGGCTAGAGCATGACGCGGAGCGATTAACCTGGACACTCGTGGCTATGATTCCGGGGGTAGTATGAGCAGCAACCCGTTTGGTCTGAATACCGAAAAACCGAGCATTATGTGGATTGACTTAAACAGCGCCTTTGCCACCGCCGAACAGCAAGCCCACCCTAGTTTACGTGGTCGGCCAATCGGTGTGACGAACCGTTTAAGTAAAGAGTGCTGTGTTATTGCCGCCAGCTACGAAGCGAAGGCACTCGGCATAAAAGTCGGGTGCAGGCGTAGTGAGGCATTGGCAAAGTGCCCTGACTTCATTCTGCTCGAGACCGACCCGCCGAAGTATCACTATGTATACAAGAACTTATGCCGGATTATGAAGGACTATACCCCTAATGTAAAAATGCGCAGCATTGATGAGGGCGTGCTTGATTTTCACGGAACCAAGTATGAAGGCAAGCCAGATGAACTTGTAAAAATCGGATACGAGATAAAAGAACGGGTAAAGCGGGAAATCGGTGACTACATGACAGTGAATATTGGCATTGCTCCAAACCGGTTCTTAGCAAAGACTGCAGCGGGGTTGCATAAGCCTGACGGGCTCGACGTGATTGATTACCATAACCTCATAGAGGTGTTTGATTCGTTGGAGCTGCAGGATCTAAACGGCATTGCCGACGGGTATGGCAGTCGCTTGCGAGCGCATAGTATCTTCACTCCCCTTCAAATGCTGGCTGCGCAAGAGAGTACCCTTAAGCGACAGGTGTTCCGAAGCATTAATGGAACGTACTGGTATCAGCGACTCCGGGGGTTTGAGGTCGATGACGTTCATACGAAGTTCGGTATGGTTGGTCGGCAATGGGTGGTAAAAAATCCGTCGAGCGACGAAGCGTATTTACGTTCATGTCTCCACTTTTTAGCCGAGACTACTGCTAAAAAACTACGATATCGAAACGTTGAAGCTCGCGGGGTGTGCGTATGGTTGTCGTTCGTGTCGGGCGGAAGCTTTGTTGATAAGCGGACATACAAAGTCCCCTGTTATACGAACGAGGCAGTGTGGGAGCGGGTGTCGCGACTATTCGATAATCGACCAAAGCATATGGCAGTACGCACCATGGGGTTATTTTTGTATAATCTCGAACCGTCGAATCGCTCCCAGCTTGATTTATTTGGCGACGAGACGCGCAGTCGGTACTTGACCGAAGCAGTCGATGAAATAAACGATTTTTACGGCACATTTACAATATATGCAGCCGATACGTTGCAAGGAACGCGTCATATAAAACAAAAGATTCCATTTGGGGGTACAGAGTACTTTGAACTCTTGTTAAAAAGCTAAGCGAGTAAACGCGTATAATAAAACGTATGAAACAACTTGCCTTGCTGGGAGCAATACTATTTGGTGCAATCGGATCGTATGTACCAGCGTTATTTGGTGACACTAATCTACTTAGCGGTTGGAGTATATTGGGCGGAATGGTCGGTGGTTTATTTGGTATATGGGTTGGCGTCAAGCTCTATAGAATGATGAACTAGATGAAGTACGTGGTCGCGGTATCAGGCGGGGTGGATTCGGTCGTTCTGCTGGATATGTTAGTAAAAACGGGTGAGCATGAACTGGTTGTGGCTCATTTTGATCATGGCATTCGGAATGAGTCGACAGATGATGCCAACTTCGTAGCCGGTCTGGCAGCTCAATATGGACTCCCCTTCAAAGTTACGCAGGGGCATTTGGGGAGCGCAGCAAGTGAAGAGCTGGCGCGCAATAAACGATATGAATTTTTAAAAGGCCTTGCCGATAGCGAAGCAGCGAAACTAGTGACTGCACACCACTCTGATGACGTAGTAGAGTCAATCGCTATTAATTTGACCCGAGGTACCGGGTGGCGTGGCTTGGCGGTATTGAATGACTCTGCCATTGAACGACCTTTGATTGATGTAACAAAGGCGCAGCTATATGACTATGCGTTGTCGCAAGGCCTCGAATGGGTAGAAGACGAAACTAATCAGTCATATCGGTACTTGCGAAACCGCCTGCGCCGGAAGCTGGGTGCTGCGCCCGAGGAGGCAAAACGAACCGTCCGAGCACTTCGTAACGACCAGTGCCGTATTGCAAAACGAATTGACGAAGAATGTGCACAGCTGCAAACGACGTCACGATACTTTTTTACGATGATTGACGACGCAATCTCGCTCGAGCTTTTGCGGCATATACTGGCAGAAAACTCTGCTTCGCTGACTCGACCACAGCGGCGTCGATTGCTGCTTGGAATCAAAACTGCTGCCGCTGGAACGACCTTGGACGCGGGTAATGGGATAAAAGCTAGCTTTACGAGCCGCAATTTCATTGTCAAACAACCCCTATAACTGGTATATTTATAGGAGTGAATTTAAGCGATGACTCGTAAGCTCCGGCTAATTTAGAAAGGACGGCTACTAAACTGTAATGGCTGCTAAAAAACCTACTAATGGTAAACGAATGAGCAATATGCTCCGACTGGGAATGTTCTGGGCAATTTTGGTGGTGACAACTCTGACTGTCATTGCCCTTACCACTCCACAAGAAAACCTTAAAGAGGTTGCTATTTCGAGCGTTATCGAACGTGCGAACAAGGGTGAGGTCACGAAATTAGAAGTGACAGGTGACGATGTAAAGGTAACGGTGAAAGGGCAAGATAAGCCTACCGAGAAATCAATTAAGGCATCGGGAAGTAGCCTGAAAGAGCAGGGTCTCGAAAACACTAGCACCCAAGTGAAGTATGCAAAGCCATCTGAAACAGGCAACGCGATTTGGGCAGCTGCCAGCATTTTGCTCCCTGTCATCCTTATTGGGGCGCTCTTCTTGTTCATGATGCGCCAAGCTCAGGGCCAGAACAACCAAGCACTTGGATTTGGTAAAAGTAAGGCGAAACTGTACGGACTTGATAAAGAGAAAGTCGTGTTTGCTGATATTGCCGGAAACGATTCTGCAAAGCAAGATCTTGAAGAAGTCGTCGACTTTCTAAAAAGCCCGAAGAAGTATCAGCAGCTTGGAGCGAAGATTCCAAAGGGTGTTCTGTTGGTGGGTAATCCTGGTACTGGTAAAACGATGCTGGCACGCGCTGTTGCTGGCGAAGCAAATGTTCCTTTCTTCTCAATTTCTGGTTCTGAATTTGTTGAAATGTTCGTCGGTGTCGGCGCAAGCCGAGTTCGTGACCTTTTTGCCAAAGCAAAAAAGAATGCACCAGCTATTATCTTTATAGATGAAATAGATGCTGTTGGTCGCAAGCGAGGAAGCGGCATGGGTGGTGGTCACGACGAACGAGAGCAGACGCTTAACCAGATTCTGGTAGAGATGGACGGATTTGAAACAGGCACAAACGTCATAGTTCTAGCGGCAACCAACCGTGCGGACGTTCTTGACCCGGCACTACTTCGACCTGGACGATTTGATCGCCGCACGAATATTATGCTGCCGGAACGAAGAGACCGAGAAGCAATCTTAAAAGTTCACTTTAAGAATAAGCCGACCGACCCAACGGTGAATCTCGACAAGCTCGCTGCTAAAACAGCCGGAAGTAGCGGAGCTGACTTGGCGAACATCGCTAACGAAGCTGCAATTATTGCTGCACGACGTAACGCCAAGATGATTTCGAATCGAGATCTCACAGAGGCGTTTGAGAAAGTGGCAATCGGACCAGAGCGTAAAACGAAAGTCATGAATGAAAAAGAAAAAGAACTAACCGCCTACCACGAAGCGGGACACGCCATTGTCGGACATGTATTGCCTGACAGCGACCCAGTTCATAAGGTCACGATTATTCCACGAGGGGGAACTGGCGGCGTGACGTGGTTCCTGCCCCCTGAAGATAAGAGCTATACAAATGTCTATGAGTTTAAGGACATTCTTGCCCGTGCTATGGGAGGACGTATTGCAGAAAAAATAAAGTACGGAGACGATGGAATTACCACCGGTGCGGGAAGTGATCTTCGCAAGGCTACTGAAATCGCCCGAGACATGATTATTGAGCAAGGTATGGGCAAACAGCTACGCGACCAGGTATTTCATGACGATAACGGCGGTATGGTTTTTGATAAAATTACGCACGAACGACCGTATAGTGACGAGACCGCTAAGCAAATTGACCATGAGGTTGAGATGCTAATTAAAGAAGCGGCCGGACGTGCCGAGGCGGTGTTGAAGGGTAATATGAAGAGTCTTGAAGCGTTAGCAGCTGCGCTTCTTCAGGAAGAAACGTTGGAAGAAGATAAGGTAGTAGAGATTTTGAAGGATGCGAAACTACCTAAGGAAGTAATGCTGCACTCAGCGTAGGCAGCGAAACAACATGGGCAAAGTCCAAAGTGTCGTAAAACGAGCGAACCGGAAGTTAACAGTCCGGTTCGCTGCCGTGTTGATTGCTGCATCAACAATGACGTCGATGCTGTTCGGCTTTCTGCGCGAACGTCTGTTGAACGGATATTACTACGATACCTACCCTGTTGGACTTGACGCATATACGGCGGCATTTATACTGCCCGACTTCATGTATTTCATATTGGTATCTGGGGCGCTGAGTGTAACTTTCATTCCAGTGTTTAATCAGCGACTCGCGGGCGGAAATAAGAAGTCCGCATGGGAATTATCGACCAGTATGATTAATCTCATGGCGCTCGCTACGCTCGTAGCTAGTATCTTGATTATTATTTTTGCTGAACCGCTGATACGTTTTGTTATCGCTCCTGGCTTAAGTGAGTCGGGAACGGCGCTCGCCGTTAGTATGATGCGAGTCATTGCGGTGAACCCTTTCTTATTCGCGGTCGCGACGGTGATTGCCAGCATTCAGCAGGCCTTGGGGCGCTTCACATTCTATGCGTTAGCGCCGACCATTTATAACATCGGCATTATTATCGGGATACTGTTTTTTACAGGCGGAATAAACATTTTTGGGTGGCAAGTCTTTGAAGGTGGAATCATGGGTGTGGCGCTGGGTGTGGTGCTTGGTTCGGTACTTCAACTCGTCATAAGTAGTATTGGCCTGATTGGTCTGGGGCTTGATTATCGCTTCAAGATTTATTGGCGCAACAAAGGGTTTAGAAAGGTCTTGTCACTATTGCCGGCTCGTTCGCTTGACCAAGGCATGGACTATTTAGTTGGGATTGTCGAAACAAACCTGGCGAGCCGTATGGCCGCCGGTACAGTACGTGCCTACAACCAAGCCATGACCTTACAGATGGCCCCGATCAATCTTATTGGCGTGGCTATTTCTACGGCGGCTTTTCCAAAGATGACCGAACGGTTGAGCTCTGGGCGAAGTGACTTGTTTATGAGTGAGCTTCGAGCCGTTCTTCGGGTAATCATCTGGCTCAGTCTGCCTGTCGCGATTATTAC
Source organism: Patescibacteria group bacterium (assembly GCA_030917245.1). GTDB lineage: Bacteria > Patescibacteriota > Saccharimonadia > Saccharimonadales > Saccharimonadaceae > UBA1020. Next base: position 3,174 of record JAUPVA010000049.1, on the reverse strand, counting down.
GTTTTTTACTCGAGGGTACTTGGTAAACTTCATTCAACCTGGAGGTGATACATTGATGGCTGGGCTGTTAGGGGCATTAGTCATCGCCATCTTGTTCCGTTCGGTCTACTACATTGCTGCACGGACTTTTTATGCACAGCAAGATACAAAGACGCCGTTGTATATCTCGATTTTTTCAATTGGACTTAACATTATTTTGGCCATTTGGTTTACAAGCGGTCTTGATATGGGTGCGTATGGACTGGCTTGGGCACAATCAATCATGGCTGCTGTCGAAGTATTTATTTTATTCGCGGTGATGGCGGTGCGTTTCCCTGGCCTATTAGACAAAGGCTTCTGGAATGCAGTGTGGCGGATGGCGAGTGCTACCGGATTTATGGCCATCGTCAGCTACCTGTTGGTCCTGTTGATGCCTCTTCAATCAGGTGACGACAGTAGTTTCTACTTCACCTTTCCGAAATTTATTGTTATCACTGCCGTGAGTTTTGCGGTGTATGTGGCATTTAGTCGATTGCTTAAGCTCGAAGAAGCAAATCCAGTCATTCGAACCCTTCAGCGACTTTCGTCAGGCGGGACGAGGAGCTAACAATGGAACAATCCAAAATCAGAAACTTTTGTATCATTGCTCATATTGATCACGGTAAGTCGACATTAGCAGATAGGCTACTCGAAATAACAGGCACTGTTAGCAAACGTGATATGAAAAGTCAGCTGCTCGACAGCATGGACCTCGAGCGCGAGAAGGGCATCACAATTAAATTAGCCCCAGTCCGCATGCAGTACGAAGGGTACGAACTTAATTTAATTGATACTCCAGGCCATGTTGATTTCAGCTACGAAGTAAGTCGTAGCTTGGAGGCCTGTGAAGGTGCGATTTTAGTAGTTGATGCCAGTCAAGGAATTCAAGCTCAAACACTTGCGAATGTCTATTTGGCATTGGCTGCTGACCTAACAATTATTCCAGTCCTCAATAAAGTTGATTTACCAGCGGCAGATGTCGAAAGAGTAAGCGCCCAGGTTATTAATTTGTTAGGATGCGACGAGAGTGACATTCTAAAAATCAGCGCCAAGACTGGCGATGGCGTGCCAGCCGTACTAGACGCTGTTGTAGAGCGTATTACACCCCCGAGCGGCAATCCGGATGACCCTACCCGTGCATTGATATTTGATAGTTATTATGACGATTATCGCGGTGTTATTTTATATACGCGCACGGTCGATGGACACATCAAAAAGGGAGACACGATTGAAATGCTGGCGACGAGTGCGCACGGGATTGCACTGGAGGTTGGATCGCTATCGCCTACTATGACGCCGAGCCCCGACATGGCGACGGGCGAAATTGGATATATTGTCACTAACCTAAAAACAACGCGAGAGGCAAAAGTCGGAGACACGGTCACTGTTCGCCGAGCACATGCCACGAGCCCGCTTCCAGGCTATAAAAACGTTCGGCCGTTTGTGTATGCTGGGTTCTTCCCTGTTTCAAACGAGGATTATAACGAACTCAAAGAAGCTATTGAAAAACTGTCTATGAGCGACTCTGCGTTGCAATTTGAACCAGAAAACTCACCTGTTCTTGGATTTGGGGTGCGAATAGGCTTTTTAGGGCTTTTACACATGGATATCGTGCGCGAACGACTGGAGCGCGAATACAATCTCGATCTTGTTGTAACGAACCCTAGCACCGATTATCAGATCACGTTAACCGATGGCGAACAGGTTGATATTAAATCCGCCGCCGACCTTCCGCCAGTGACGAAGATAGTCGAGATACGAGAGCCATGGATTGATGGTGAAATCGTCGTCCCGACTGATTATATCGGCGCGGTAATTCAGCTTATTGTGTCAAAACGAGGTCTTCAGAAGAACTTAAGCTATATCGACGAGAGGGCTTTGATTAGCTTTGAAGCGCCACTTGCAAATCTACTAACTGATTTTTATGACCAGTTGAAGTCGGTAACCAGTGGGTATGGAAGCTTCAATTATGAACTGTCAGGGTACCGCGCAGAAGATCTTGTTAAGGTTGATTTTTATGTAGCAAATGAGATTGTTGATGCACTAAGCGTCATGGCGCATCGTTCAGAAAGCCAGAGCCTTGGAAGAGAGGTGGTAAGAAAACTAAAAGATGTCATACCACGTCAAAACTTCCAAGTAGCCTTGCAGGCGGCAATTGGCGGTAAGTTTATCGCTCGCGAAGATTTAAGTGCGTACCGTAAAGACGTCACGACAGGGCTATACGGTGGCGATGTCAGTCGTAAAAAGAAGGTGCTTGCTAAACAGGCTAAAGGTAAAAAACGCATGAAACGCTTTGGAAAGGTAGACATACCATCCGAGGCGTTCACTGTCATGCTGAAGCGTGACTAGTCGGTAAATCTGAATGGCACTACAGCATTAAATGCAGCGTGTAATAACTCGTATTGCGACTGGGCAAAACCGCTCCAGTACCAGTGAGATTCAGATTGCACGATGTATGTACCAATGCCACCCCCTCCGACGAGTAATACAAGAAAGACAATAGCTGCGGCGACACTCAGGTGCGGTGCCGAAACGCGGCCGATGCTTTGCCGAATTGCCTGAATTAGGATGAAAGCTACGAGTGGCAGGAGTGGTAGTAGGTAGCGACCGTTTATCGCGACGGGCTGAGCTGTTTCGATATAATCGCCGTACAGTTGGTATGACAGCGCTCCGACGTAAATAAACGTAAGGAACAACGTGAATACCCAAATCCATGTCGCTTTTTTTCTGATGAGTTGAATAATGAGGCACAAACTGCCGATGGCGGCCAGAATGATAAAGCCGATAATGACAATTGGAAGCGGAGCCTTTGTTTGGAAGCCGTTTGTTTTTCCTGCCACCGCGAACGTCAGGCGCTCGGTCATGCCCGGCATCCACTCTATGAGCATATAAGCGGGGAAACTCAACGGGTCGAAAGTATCAGATTTTTGGGCTGTATACATTTTATTACGGTTCCATGGGCCATACGCCGTACACTCATCTGGAGTAAAAACCTGATCACAATCTGGGATGGGGCTGCCATAACCTACATAATTAGTTACGTAGTGGGATCCAAAGAAGGCACTGAGTAATAATAGCGCGGTCAGAAGCACTCGAGTTTGTGCTTTCATGAGCTGCCACTGCTGTATGAGTCGGTTCGAAATTATTAAAAGACTT
>JAUPVA010000048.1 GCA_030917245.1 Patescibacteria group bacterium | reverse complement strand
CTGCTCAAGACTCCAGGCAAAAAATTCTGGCGAATCATGCTTAACAATAAACTAGCCACCCTGACAGAGTAACGATTGGTAGATTTTCAGAAACGTTGGGTGAGTCATGCGCCGTCCGGCAGATCGCCGCTTCGGAAACGGATCAGCGAAGGTGAGCCAAATCGTTTCTATTGAGCCTGGTTGAAAACAATCGGTCAGTTGATCGGCGCGTGCTCGAAGGAATCGAATGTTGGTGAGTCCTTTTTCTTCTGCAGCATAAGCACCCTTTTGCAAACGATCGGCTTTATCATCAATCGCAACGAAAGTCTTATCAGGATTTCTTGCGGCCAGCTCAACGCTGAACAGGGCGGTCCCCGCCCCTACTTCAATAACATCCGCTACTGACTTGCTCCATTGTTCATACTCAAAGCACAGTGGTGAATTGGCGAATTTTGCGAACTTATATTTCTTTCGCTTCCTCGTAATTACAAACTCTTTTGGATCTATCATCGTAAGCGAGTTACCTTTCCGTGTTCATCAAACCGAACTAGTCGTGATGGTTCTGCATTCATCACAGGGCCGCCGTCAACATAGAAATCAACCTTATCGCTAAAATAATGTATTGCTTCATCGATTGATGTGGCCGGGGGCATACCCTGAGGATTAGCACTTGGGGCAATAAGCGGACCTACCTGCTGAAGTAGCAGTCGTAAACCGTCATCGTCTGGTAAACGATACGCTACTGAACCATTCGATCGCCGAATCCAGATTGGCGCTTTTACCGACGGCAGAATAACACTGACTGGTCCCGGCCATACCGTCTCCAAATAGTCAGTCACCGTTAATCCCGGCTCGTCAAACAATTGTCTGGTTTCGCTAATCAGAACAATTGGTGACTTATCTGCATCGCGGCCCTTTAAAACAAAAATCCGTTCCACTGCCGCTTCATCCGAAGCTAACCCAACTAAGCCATACAGCGTGTCGGTGCGAATGACACCTATGCCTCCGGCTTCTAAAATCCGGACAATCTCTGGGTTGTTTACAGATGTGAACACCTTCATATCACGTGCTATACTACCACACATGAACCCCTTCAAAAACCAACAACCCGCAACCGTATTACTTGATTGGATGGATAAGAACTGGCTTGAATTGCTCGTAGTACTCGTTGCAGCTTTGATTGCCTACTACGCTGGAACGCGAATAGTTGCTTTCATTGTAAAGCGTGCCGTCAAAGGCGCACGGCATCGCGCATGGCACAAAAAAGACATCGAAAAGCGCCAAAAGACACTCGTTAGCCTGTTTGTCACCCTATGGCGCATTATCGTATTCTTCACTGTTTTGTACGCGCTATTGACGGTATTTTTTCCAAACATTGGTGCGGCACTCACCCCGCTCTTTGCCAGCGCCGGTATCATTGGTGTCGCATTAGGTTTCGGTGCCCAGTCGTTAATTAAAGATTTTTTAAGTGGAATATTTATCATTTCAGAAAATCAATACCGAGTCGGTGACATAATCGAAATTGAAGGTTTCTCGGGAACAGTCGAACGTATTGGCGCTCGCAGCACCGTACTTCGCGATGTCAACGGTAACGTTCATTATTTCCCTAACGGCATGGTCCAGCATGTCATTAACAAAACGATGGGTTACAGTATGGCGCGTTTTACCATGCTTCTGCACCCTGATACCGATATCGATGGCGTGTCGGAAATCATTGATGCCACTGGCAAATCACTCAGCGAAGAAACCGACTGGAAAGAGAAGATTCTCAGTCCGCCCGCCTTTGTCTCGGTGGGAGAAATTACCGGTAATTCAGTTGAAGTCATCGTTGCAGGCAAGACTCAGCCAAGTGACCAATGGAGTGTAGTGTCTGAGATGCGTCGTCGTCTGCTAGAAGAGTTCGAGTCGCAGCAGATTCGACTGGCAGTCACCCCCTTCCCAGTGACGCCATCAAAAAAGAGCTAGTCTCTATCGAGCCCTAATGTTGCGTCACTTAACGCTTCTCCAGAAAAAGCATCAATTTGAATCAACGCCTCGGCCGCTTTTTCTTTATACAGCGTATCGAATTCATTTAAGGCAGTTTTGTCAATTGTGCCATCTGCCGAAAAGCCCTTAAACACTTCATCATTTCCCTTCGTTGCTTCTTCTCGTGCACTAGCATAGCCAGGTCGCGACAAGTCGAGCTGCATCGTACCACTACTCTGGTATAAACTCAGCGCAACATACACCAAGAACATCGATATAACGATAACAAGAGCAATCATACTTACGAACTGATGATCGCGTACGGTACGAACCCCGACTGAATCGTGGTGCTCTGAAATCTCGTCTTTCACTGATGCTCCTTTTCATAAGCGGTCTTAAATTCAGTAAAAGCAACTCCGTAGCGTGTCACGTATTCCTTGATTTTCATATTATGCTCAGACAGCTTTATGCGCTTCTGACGAGCGTCGAGTAGGGCATTGTAAAAGGTTACAGGTTCACGGTTGCAGTCAGTATCGAGAACTTTCGAGAGTGCATTATCGTAGTCGATGGAAGCTCGATAAAAATAGTTATATTCAGTTATGGAGTCTGAAGTAACCGTCAAAAACGCTCACCCGACCAGCAGAGATGATGCTAAT
>JAUPVA010000005.1 GCA_030917245.1 Patescibacteria group bacterium | reverse complement strand
TAATAACAGCACAGATGAGATTACTGTAGCGACGCTTCTGACCATCGCGGATGAGCGTAATATATTTGAAATCAAACACATGACGAAGCACGTACCATTTTTCGGTCAAGGCATTTGGACGCTGCTCAGTCAAAACTTTACCTACCTTTGGCGTTAGACCAAACCCAACGTACGAATGAGCGTACCGCCTCCATGCTTTTCCATTGACCATTGCGTCCACTCGTAAGGCCTCAAGCTCAACTACTTTGCCCTTAATAATATTGTTAACCAAATCTCCCGTGGTATTCGCCGTATGGTGGTCATTTGCATTACCAGATGGCAGAACGGCTATTACAGCCGAGGAGTGAGCTCTAATCATGCCATTAAAGACCTCGTTATACCCACCGTCACCGCTCGAAGATACTATAAGGGTATGTGGATCAGCATATTCTTCGGCTATTTCTTCCGCATGCCCGGCAAATTTCGTTCCTTCAAGTAGCACTTCGCCCGAATAGCCGGCTTCTAACAGTTCGCTCTTAAAAGTCTTGGCATTACGTTTACTTTGGCCAGTACTATTTGGGTTATAAATTACTACCACTCTGTTAAATTTCATTAATTCAAATCCTTAACTTCCCCAGTTGGTAAAAATACCCACGGCCAGCTCTGCCCATAGCCAAACTACAAATCCAAAGCCTGCGACCACCCATGCCAGCCAGTACTTACCTAGTCGACTGTTCCGCGAAAGCACTAGAACTACGCTACCTACACCGAGCAAAAGACTGCCCGCTATAACAAAATCAGACACTGACCAATATACATCTCCGCTGAGCTGCATGGCTAATAGTGGTATGAGAAGAATGGCACCCGTCATGGCTACCAGAATCACAAATGCGATGTTTCGTTTTACGATTGGTTGAGTGTTCTTCATTGCCAGCTCCTCTTTATATCTTACCAATTTCTGTACAGAAATCAGGTATATAGACTAAGACGTGCGTTCTAACCAGCACGTCCTTACAATGAACTATTTTTTAGATGCCGGATACTTTGACATAGCATCAGAAAAATGATTAACCGCATGCAGCAATGGAAGCGCTTCTTTTCCAAGATCTGTCAGCTCGTACAGCACATCTGCACGAGAGTGCTCTGTACGATTAATTATATTGTCCGAGCACATGTCTTTAAGACGCTTTGTTAACGTAGCAGTATTAATCCCTTCAATCTGACGAGCAATCTCATTAAACCGGAGACCTTCGTTTTCAGACAACACATCAATAATACGCAGCTTCCAATAATCGCCTAGTATCTTGAGGCTCGGTAGGCAGATTGGCTCTTTACTTGAAGAATTCATTCATTTTCACTTGCTTTAAATAATAAAGTACTTTATTATTGTAAGTACTATATAAATTATAGCACATGACATAACGGAGGTCAATATGCAAGTAACAATTATCGGATCAGGCAACATGGCAAAAGGCATTGGAAGTCGCTTACTCTCTGGAGGACATGACGTCACCCTTCATGCCCGTGATAACGACGAAGCCAACGCTATCACCAGCGAGCTCCAGTCAGCTGGAGTAGAAGGACAAATCACTTCAGTTGCCATTGGCAGCCCAGCTGATGATATCGTCATCTTGGCGACGCCGTATACAGAGGTGCAGACTATCGCAAAAAATTACGATAATTTTAAAAATAAGATTGTAGTAGATATCACGAATCCTGTAGACTTCGAAACATTTCAGTTAATTCCAGAAGCCGGCCGCTCTGGAGCGCAAGAAATCGCCGACAGCCTCCCCGCTGCAACTATAGTAAAAGCTTTTAACACCAACCTAGCCGGAGCACTACTGGCAGGAAGTATTGAAGAAAAGGAGCTGGATGTCTTTATCGCAGGTGACGACGAGCAGGCTAAAGCAAAAGTTCGGGAGCTGGTGAATACGAGTGGCATGCGCGCAATCGACGTAGGCCCACTCGCAAACGCAAGACACCTTGAAGGATTTGGGCTTATTCAAATGGCCATACAAGACCAAATTGGTACAAACTGGATGAGCTCACTGAAGTTCTTAGGCTAAAGAATCAAGAAGGAAATATATGGCACATACACGCGCAATACCATCAAAAAAAATCCTTTTCGGAATCGATTCATTTGGCGACATTCCAAAAGACGACACTGAAAAATTAATGACACATGCCGCAGCAATCCGACAAGTAATCGACGAGGCAGTGTTAGCAGATAAACTCGGTATCGATGTTATTGCGCTCGGAGAGCACCACCGCTCAGACTTCGCCATATCGAGCCCAGAAACCGTGCTGGCAGGCATTGCAACACTGACGAAAAATATCAAGCTAGCTTCGGGCGTTACTGTCCTTAGCTCGGACGATCCAGTACGTGTATTCGAACGCTTTTCTACGGTCGATGCACTTTCGAACGGCCGTGCCCAAATAATATTAGGGCGCGGTTCGTTCACTGAATCTTTTCCACTGTTTGGCTATGAGCTTACAGACTACGAAGTCCTTTTCGAAGAAAAATTGGAGCTAATGGCGGAAGTGCTGAAAGAAAAACCAGTCACCTGGAGTGGAACCGTACGGCCGTCACTAGCCAATATTGATATTTTTCCGAAAACCGAATCAGGGCACATCCACACGTCAATTGGCGTCGGAGGGTCACCCCAGTCTGTCGTGAGAACCGCAAAATATGGGTTCCCATTAATGCTCGCAATAATTGGCGGATCACCCGATCGTTTTATTCCCTACGTCCAGTTATACGAAGAAGCGGCGAAACAGTTTGGCACATCTGCTAAAGAAGTTGGTGTTCATTCGCCGGGCTTTATTGCCGATAGCGACAAAGAAGCCAGCGATACCGCCTGGCCAGCATATAAGTTGTACCATGATCGCATCGGTCGAACGCGGGGATGGCCCAAAGTGACGCGAGAACAATTCGATCGAGAGATTCAACACGGCTCGCTCTATATTGGATCGCCGGAGACTGTTGCCAAAAAAATAGCCCGCACCATTACGCTCCTAGATGTTTCACGCTTCGACATGGTATATGGGTTTGGTCCTCTTCCGTCAAAAAGTCGCTTAAAGATGATTGAGCTGTACGGCAAAGAAGTAATTCCATTGGTGCGCAAGCTCGTTGATGAAGCCACCAAAAAAACCACATAGCCATGCCTAAGCAGATCCATACAATCTCAATTCTAGGCGCAGGTAAGCTGGGGATTACCATCGCTCAGCTTGCCTTAAAGGCTGGTTACCGTGTCTACATTGCTGGGTCTGGCAGTGAAGACAAAATACGATTAAGCGTGTCTATTTTGGCGCCCGGCGCTGTGCCCACCACTACTGAACATGCTGCACAAATGGGCGACATAGTCATACTCGCCCTGCCGTTAGGTAAATACCGTACTATTCCCTCGCGGAAACTGAAAGAAAAGCTCGTTATTGATGCTATGAACTACTGGTGGGAAGTAGATGGAAACGCTGATGCGCTCAAAAACCCCCAGACCTCTACAAGCGAGATCGTGCAACAATACTTGCCCGATGCTCGTGTTGTCAAAGCAATCAGCCACATGGGGTATCATCATTTACGAGATGAGGCACAGGCCGCTGGCGCTCAGAATAGAAAAGCACTCGCCATCGCTGGCAATCATCGGTCTGACGTTGAGCAAGTAAGCGAATTCATCGACCGCTTGGGGTTTGACCCTCTACCGATTGGTGAATTGCATAACGGACGCCAGCTTGAGCCAGGTCACGCGGCCTTTGGAGCGAATCTTAGCAAAGACAGTCTCGCGTCACTACTCTTATAGCTCCTTGCTCTTATCATACCGAAGCGGCTAGTTTATAATCGAAGCAATACGAGTCTCCGACTGTTATATATGAAACCGATATTTACTACATACCCTGCGTCTCGCCGAGACCGTCGAATTGGAAAAAAAGCGCTCCAAGCTGATCGGCTTGCTCGTGCCTTGCAGTCGTCAAAGACCAGCACGCCAAAACGGTCAAGGCGAGTACCCTTGCCTAAGCCAAGGAATCTCCTGATTGCCTGCGCATTACTCATTTTTATTGGAGTAGCCGGCGCCTTAGCATTACAGTACTTTTCGTCACAAGCCGCCGTGCGGCAGAAGGCTGAAGATTTACAAATGCAAAAGATCGTAAAAGCAAAAAGCCTCGCGGCAGATGCATGCCGCCGCAAGAAAGCCGCGGAAAAAGTCGAACAAATCGGCAAAGTAACCTATGACGAACTATACGATCACGGCGAATGCGACAAATAATAC
>JAUPVA010000047.1 GCA_030917245.1 Patescibacteria group bacterium | reverse complement strand
TGTCCTCGCCCTTGATTGCTTTGAGCGTCAAGCCAGTTTCCTCTTTTATTTCACGCTCAGCGGTCTTGAATACGCTCTCATAGGGCTTGTCCAAAGTACCTGCGGGGAACTCAAGCGTGCCAGAGTAAATCGGGTCGTGCGATGGCTGCCAGCGTGTTTGTAGTAAAACCTCTTTGACACCGTTATTGTCGCGCTCAATAATCACCCCAACGTAGGGAATTGCAAGCTTGTAAGGTCTTGGCATTTTTGGCTTTGTGCCGATAAAACGTACAAGATTATGTACGCCCTTGGCGGCGTCTTTGTAAGTCTCGCCAAGTTCGTCAAGCAAATTGACATCAAAATACTGTGTATAGTCTCGAGCGGTGCTTTCGCTGAAATAGCGTTTTGCTGCATTGTCTATTTGGAAATAGTCAGGCTCAATCTCCTTGCCTTGCTTGTATTCGGGGTCGTTTACGGAGTTGACCAAAAACGCCAGTACGCCGCCCGACTTCAATACTCGCCCAATTTCACGGAATAGTCGTCTTGTTGTCTCATTGTCAAAATAATGGAGCGACAAGTGGGCGTAAACTACATCAAAACTCTCATTATCAAACGGTAGTTCCTCGCTCAAATCAACTTTTTGCGTCTCGACACTAACACCTTTGTCGGCTATCTTTTGTTTTGCTAGTTCTAGCGCACTATCTTCAAGGTCGGTAGAGATAACTGAAAAACCGAGACCAGCAAAATAACAGCCGTCTTGTGCCTGTCCTGCACCAAGTTCAAGCACTTTTCCGCCTGCTGGAAAATAGCGCAAGGCTTGTTCGGCAAAGACTGACGGCTTATTTATCCAGTCTTGCTGTTCATAGTTTTTATGTATGTCTTGCCAGATGTTATTCATTTTGCCATACTCTCCAATTCCGTTAAGACAACAGGCAGTTCCGTTATACCATCATCACCGCTGTAATGCTTAAAGCCATTTTGTAGTTCGCCGTTTGCATGTAGTTGTTCTCTGAGCTCATGATAATTGCTCTCGTCTACCCAGCTATCGTCTTTGGAGTGCAACAAGAAGAATTGAGGGCAGTGTGCATTTACGGCTTCCCAATTAACAGGCGAGGTAAAGAAGCTAGATAATTCACCTTTGTAGCCGTCATAGGTCAGGTCGTCGGCAAAACCAGCTACTAGAACTGTACCACCGATAGTTTCGCCTTGCGACAGACTCTCCAAATACCTCAATATTGTTATTCCGCCCAAGCTGTGTCCGATTAAGTACGTTTCATCATCAGGCTCGCCAACAACTTCCGCTAATTTTGCCAACCACTTATCTTGTGTTGGTTCATCGGTATCAGGCATAGTAGGGTTTATGACTTGCCAACCAGCTTGCTCAAGCTTGTCTTTGAGCCAAGGTCGCCAGCCTTCTTCTGGGAATCCGCCCCAACCGTGAATAAATATTGCTCGTTTCAAAGCTCTTCTTCCCAAATCATATCTTCATTGCCGGGGTCATTTGTACGAATAACCAAAAAGGTTAGTGGCTCGGTCGCAGAAGTATTTATAAACTCGTGGACATCGCCAGCCTCGCAGAGGACAACATCGTTGTCCGATGATGCAACAACCTCGCCATTTATCTTTATTTCGCCTTGACCCGATACAATTCTAAAACACTCGGTACGAGTATTGTGATGGTGTGGTTTTATACTTTGGCTCGGCGCTAACCGCATAAGTTGCAGTTTCGTATTTGCCCCAAAATCATCACTCGTTAAAAGCACGGAGCGTTCGTAGCCCTCTCGTGGCTCAAATGCACTATCTGTTAGTTTTATCTGTTTCATAGTTACTTATTATACCAGTTTTTACTCTGTTTTGTTCTTGCGCGGAGGGCGGGCGACTGTGTCGCCCTGAGCCACGCCGCCTCTGCCATTTATGGCAGGCGTCCCGACAGAAAAATCCGACCTTTTCAATATTGTTCTAAAAATCTCGGCGGGGGAAATAAAAAATGAATCAAAGGACGGTTTTTCTGGCGGGGCTCAGCGCAAGCGGGTGAAAATTTCTCAAAATATACTGTTTTGGTGCCCCGGGTTGGACTCGAACCAACGGCCTTAGGCTTAGAAGTCCTCTGCTCTATCCAGCTGAGCTACCAGGGCACGTGATACATTATAGCAAGTGACGGCTGAATACTAGTTACCGAGCACCAAAAGTGCTCCAGCGACGTAATTCGAACCGCCGATTCGAATACCGCTCCCTATTGGAGTAGAAGTCGTAGATGTTCCAATGAGGTGTGCGCTTACGGGTAGAGCGCTGCTGTTGTCAACTACCCATTCGCTGGCTATAGGAGTGGAGTCATAGGGGAACGAGACGCCACTAGTAGACAGCACGTCGACGGCAAGGATAGCAATCTGTCCGGACTTCAGTGTTTGAGCCGGAATGGTACGTACAAATCCACCTGGCTTATTACCATCATCGCCATCGCCGACCCAGCCAGCGACCGTTGAGGTAAGTGCCGATGGGTTCCTGACTCCTCGTAGTATGTAATACGATAAATCCACAGGTGAGCCGTCAGTTCGGAGTGTGACATTCGAAGATGACGTAAGGCCGGTAGATACGGTAATATCCATAACGCGGGCGCCAGTACCGAGTGATTTCGTGAGATGTGTTGGTACCTGTACACCGTCGATTGCTACGTACGCATCCCACACTGCGTAGTGTTCTTTTAATATCGTTACCAGAATATCGGTGGGTTGAAGCGGTGTTGAAATTGCAATAGGGTACGTTGTCGTTGTGTTGGGGTAATTTGCGACGTTGTACTCCGCGATTTGAGCTGGTAGGGCGGGGCCATGGCCGGGGCAAGCACCTGGCTGAGAATCGAACGATCCACTCGCTTGTCGGTATGTAATCGTTCCGCGGCTCACCGTCATACAGTATGCTGAAGCGCCGGTAGCAGTGTATTCGATTGAATTACCTCTGCTAGCAGCGAATCCGTTGCCGCCATTGACTAATGAAAGCTCGGTAGGGTATTGGCCATTGAGCGTCTGGTAGTTCTCGACTAGTTTTCCGGCTTGATTTAAGTCAGACTTAACTGTGCCGCGATAGAAGCGCGTGTCTGCGCGCCGTTGTACGCTACCAGAGTTATGGCAGCGAGGATGCCGATAATTACAACTACTATGAGCAGTTCAACGATGGTAAAGCCTTTTTGTTTTGCCCGCATTATGATAGAAGTATAACAAAAAATTACCCACATAGTCTCTAGTAACAGTGACATACTGGCTACGTGCGAAAGGTACGCCAGAGCATCGCTTTAATTACGATAAAATTAGAATTTGCGGGCTTCAGCCAGGATTAGGCGGTGTAGTCTTCGTGATATTGCCAGCGCCAGTCGGTAATTTCTGGCATATCTACCCCATGTTCGTTTATGTAGTCCTTATGCTCTATTAATTTTTGCTGCATAGCATGCTTGACGCTCATAGCTGCATCATTTTTGAGCCCCAGTCGCTCGACTACGTCGAGAACTAAGTTGAAACGACTCATTTCATTGAGGACGGTCATATCAAAGGCGGTGGTGATCGTGCCTTCTTCTTTGTAACCTCTCACGTGGAGGTTGCGATTGGCACGACGGTAGGTCAGACGGTGAATGAGCCAAGGGTATCCGTGGAAGGCAAATATGATCTCTTTGTTGCGAGTGAAAATCTCATCGTAATCAGGATCGCTGAGTCCGTGAGAGTGTTCAGTATCTGGCTGTAGACGGAAAAGGTCAACCACGTTCACCACACGAATTTTTAAGTCAGGGAGCATCGTACGGAGAATCGATACGGCGCCAAGGGTTTCGAGGGTCGGTACGTCCCCTGCGCATGCCATGACGACATCAGGGTCCCCCTTGTCGTTACTTGCCCAATCCCATACGCCAACGCCTCGGCTACAGTGTTCAACAGCTTCGTCCATCGACAGCCATTGTGGGCTATCGTGCTTGCCAGTAATCGTCAAGTTTATATAATTACGACTTTTCAGACAATGATCCATAACTGATAAGAGCGTATTTGCATCAGGCGGCAGATAGACTCGAGCAACTGCAGCTTTTTTGTTAACGATATGATCAATAAATCCTGGATCTTGGTGGGTAAATCCGTTATGGTCCTGTCGCCATACATGGGACGTCAGTAAGTAATTCAGTGAGGGAAGTTCATTGCGCCATGGCAATTCAGATGACATTTTTAACCATTTTGCGTGTTGGTTTACCATCGAATCGACAATCCTTATGAACGCTTCGTAACTATGAAGAATTCCGTGTCGACCGGTTAGTAGGTA
>JAUPVA010000046.1 GCA_030917245.1 Patescibacteria group bacterium | reverse complement strand
TATACGCATCACGTTTTGGCGACACTCGTCGGACCAGACGCTGACCAATGATTGTGTTCACGGTACTGGCAATCAAGAATGGCTCAATACCCATGTCGAGCAGTCGTGGCAAGACTCCAGCGGCTGAGTTGGTGTGGAGCGTACTAAAGACCAAGTGCCCGGTAAGCGCCGCCTGCACGGCAAGCTCAGCCGTCTCTTTGTCACGGATTTCCCCTACCATCACGACGTCAGGGTCCTGACGCAGAATCGAGCGAAGTCCATTCGCGAACGTTAGCCCCACTTCGGCATTCACTTGAATTTGATTTACGCCCTGCATTTTGTATTCAACTGGGTCTTCAAGAGTAACAATGTTGACCGAATCGTCTTTAATCTCTTTGATGAGCGCGTATAAACTTGTCGACTTACCACTTCCAGTCGGGCCTGATGTCAAAATCATTCCGTTCGGGCGCTTAATACCTTTTCGGATTGCTCGCAGACCTCGACCCGCATAGCCCATTTGTTCAATGTCAAAGCTATTACCAGATTTGTCGAGCAAACGAATGACCACCTGTTCACCCCATACCACTGGAGATATAGCAATACGAAGGTCGACTTCTTTTTTTGCAACACTAACGGTAAACTGGCCGTCCTGAGGAATTCGGTGTTCATCAATTTTTAGGTTGGACAAGATCTTTATACGACTAATAAGTGCCGGTTCAATACTTTTTGGAAGCTGCATAATCTCGCGAAGCACTCCGTCAACACGACAACGAATTTTTAAGGCATTCTCTAAGGGCTCAATATGGATGTCGCTGGCTTTGCTTTTGACGGCGAATTCCAAAATAGTACTCAGCGCTCGCGAGATTGGCGAATCTTGCACAATCGTTTTGATGTTGCTAGTAGCCTGCGTCTGCGCTTGGTCTTCTGACTCAACCGCTGCCGCATCTACCGCCGAGAGGTCGGTCTTGTACTGCTCGAGTACATGACGAATACCGACTTCGGAGGCCATAAATACCTTTAGCGGTCGGTTAATTCGGTTAGCTAAGAAGTCGACAGCCTGGACGTTATTGGCATCTATCATTGCTACCGCTAAACGGTTTTGAACTTCGGCCAATGGCACCGCCATAAAACGTTCGGCAATTTCTTCCGGCAGCAGTGCTAAAATCTTTTCGTTAATCAGCGTGTTACTGAGGTTGACGTAGGGAACGCCCGACACTTGCGCCGTTGCATGAGTCAGCAATTCGTCACTGACGATGTCGAGCTTGACCATCGTGGTCATTAATGGCTGGTTTTCTTTGGCTGCTTCTTCTTTAGCGCGGTCGATGTCGGCTTGCGTTACCAATCCCTCTTCTACCAGTAAAGAGGTCAGCTTGTCTTGTATTTCAACAGTAAGTAACGCCATGCGTTGTGCGAGCTACTGAGCCTTTTGCCCGTTAGACTGATTGTCGTTGCCGCCAATAAACACTTCGACAGTCGGATTAATTCCCCCGTCATTGAAGATACTCGGGTCAGGATCTTTTACGTCGGGCTTAATCTGCTTAAAAGTACTGACTTGCTTTGGCTCGCTACTCGCTTGAAAAATAGGAATCGATTTTACTACAAAGTACGCCGCGACCATGCTGATCGATGCGATTAAAATAATCATTGCTATATCAGACTTCTTCATGGCTTTACCGTCTCCGTTCCTAACTCAACCTTACGAGCTGGTTCATAGTACGCTTCTCCGTTCACGGTCATGGTAGCTTTAGAGGAAGACATTTCAATCAATACTGAGTTCACATTGATTGCTCGGATTGAGCGCTCAAGCCGCTGCTGCAAGTTACGGAGCTCAGCAATTGAACCGCGACTCGTCGAAACAGAGAAAGTGAATGTTAATGGTCCATCGCCACCTTCTTCTCCAATTGGGTCAACCTTCAAGGTTTCGAGTTCAATGCCCTGCCCTGGTATTAATACATTCTGAAGCGAGGCACCAAGCGCAGCAGTGTTCGGACTGTCTGGCAAGGCATCAATTATCGCTTGCAGCGCCTGATCAGACTCTTTTGCCCGACTCTTCAACAGTGCGTCATTTGTGTTAAGGACGGCAATTTTTTCGCGGAGTGGTTGCACCGCTTTTTTACTTTTTTCGAGTGAGCTCGAGGTATCGTTCTTCTTGGCGAGGATTTTTTCGTTAAACACCAATTGCTGTACCAAGAATACCGTCAATACTAGGGCAACACCAACCACACCTGAACCAGCGGCGACCCACAAGAACATCATGCGGTTTGCTTTAGAAATCTGTTGTCGCTTACGAAGCGTTTTGTCTGCTTTATCCATTATTCTGCCTTCTCATCGTTAGCCGGTGCAGTAAACAAGGTTTCAGGAACGGCCACCGCCGAGTCGGTTGCGTTGCGACGTTGCGGCCCTTGTACAATCATTCGTTGCGACTCACTATCAAATAGCGCTTCGTCGTAGGTAAATGACAGACTAAACCGTAGAACACGGCGACCATCTTGATCTTCACCGTAGCTTCGCTCGCCATCAACGATGTCGGTGCCAAGTGAAGTCTTAATCAAATCTTTGTCATTTCCTTTTTGGTAGTAATGCAATTCGGTAGCTTCGATTGTCTTCTTGAATGCCTCATACGCTATAAATCCAGCCGGGCTTTGCCCTTCGATTGTCATCGTACCTTCTTCGGTATCCATTTTCACCGTCGTAAGAGCGACGTCGTTTGGTGCCGCAGGCACAATTACTGAAAGCATGTCGAACAACCGTGACGATATTTTTTTGTCAGCATGTGTCTTAGATACTTCTTCTAATTGATTTTGCACCGTCAGCATCTGCGGTAAATCATCGAAGCCGTTAAGTTCTGCAAAGTTACTCTTAATTGATTTATCGAGCAGTGAACCGCGTAGCGTTTGGGCGCCGAATACATAGCTTGCGAGCAAGGCTACGACTACCCCCGATACGATCATAGCCAGAATTGAAATTGATACGACGGTCGCGCGCATGCGACGAGCTTGAATCAGCTCTTGCTTTACATCAGGAATTAAATTTACTTCAATCATAGACCCGACCTCTGTGCCAACCCAACAACGGTTGCAAATTCATTCATTATCGGCAATAACTTCTGCTGGTCAGCTTGCGACACTCGCACTTTTTGCCACGGATTGGCAGGCGTAACAGTACTGTTCATTTTGCTGGCAATATATTCGTTAAAGCGTGGAATCGAGGCAGTATAGCCGGCAATATGAATCCCGCCTACCGATACATTCGGATATCGAGTCTGGAAGAACTTCACTGACTTCATAAGCTCACTCACAAAGTTTTCAAGGGTTGCGTCGAGTGCCCGTAGTACCTGACCGTCTAATCGGTCGGGTGCCAGGCCAAACTTTAGAATAAACTGTCGGGCTTGGTCTTCTTGAACATTAAGATTTTGCACCGTAGCCTTTAGGAGTGTCGAGAGTCCCACGGGAATCGTACGGACCAATCGCGGAGCATCACCATACGTAATAGCCAAATTCGTTGAGGTCTCTCCCATGTCGACAATCAGGCGAGCGTCCGGCACGCCGTTTGGCAGCAGCGCGCGAATCATGGCAATTGGGTCAGGTTCGGCGGCTACAACATTAAACCCAAGGCCTTCAACAAACTCGAGTTGATCCTCGGCGTACGTAATTGCGGTGCTGGTCAGTAGGACCTCTTGCTGCTTTGGGTCGTGAAGAGATTGCCCAAGAAGCTTCCAGTCAACTTTGGTATCGTTAATCGAGCTTGGGATATAGCGTTCAATCTGGTATTTCATTGTTCCCTTTAGCTCTGCTTCAGGCATAGTAGGAACATCGACCACCGTGGTGAAGGTCTTGCCTGCCGACAAACCTATGACGACATCTGTCGATTTAATACCACTCTGTCCTACGGCGGTAAGAATAACCTCTCCCAGCTTCTGTCGAGCCTCTGGAGAGTCGGCGGCGGTTAAACGACTGTCTACACCGGCGTATCCGTAGGCTTTAAGGTTCCACACGTCTGCTCCAGCCTTGTCGAGTTGTACAACGCGGACGGCATTTGTGCCTATATCAAGTGCAAAGAAGCTGCCCACGCCTTTTAGAAGTTTCATAATGTACCTAATTATATAGGTGCGGGGGTGAAAATCAACCCGTTTATGCTTTAGTAGCGCGGTGGAAGTTCCTGAATGTAATCAGTTTGGGCATAATCGGCCTTGTTGGCGTACGTGTATGCCCATAATTGCGCGTCTGGTCGCAGGTTAAATACCTCTGCTGGCTCCTTTAACTGGTCGGCGCCAGGGGGGTTGGCACCAGCTGTACGTCGTAAGTACAGTTTACCTGTATGAATCGCCCCATTCACGGTGAGCTTTTGGTTACATTCCCCCGCATTTAGATTTGAAAATGCAACTGGACACGTCGTAATTGAACCTGTACTTGGCGTCACAAGCCAGGCATCTACTCGGGTCACGTCCTCATCAATCATAATATTATTAGCGACAATCACGACCTGTGTGATTTCTCTGGCGCTCGTGCGTCCAGCGTTATCGACAATTATATTGTCTGAAATAGTGAAGTTACCGTCTCGTATTAATACCACTCCCCCGCCTTTAGCTTCTGGCAGTCGTGCAAGCGTATTGCCTACGCTTCCACCGACGTTATACACCCCGTTTGGAATCGTGGCTGCATTCAATGAGTCTGCAGATCGTGGTAAGCCCGTGAAGTATCCATAGGCAGAGGAAGCGCCCGGCAGTAAGCCAAAGTACCCATAACTCGGATTACCCACGCTATCTCTATTGGCAAACGTCAATTGGTTCCACGCGTCTACGCTGGCCGTGCTACCGTTCTTTAACGCCCCACCCGATGCAGCCATGGAATTAACACCCGACAAGAACATGCCGTATTCGGCCCAGCTACCGAAGTTCGTTCCTTGTACCAAATACGAACCACTGCTTATATTTCCAGTTACTCGGAGGTCACTACCACGGAATTGAGCGCGTGGTTTTTTCGCCGATATACTGCAGTCCAAGTCGCTATAGTGCCACTGATCGTTATCATCCTCCAGATATGTAGGGTTTTGAATTCTTGCAAAAAAACACAGCCTTGTACCAACCGCGTACGGCCCGCCTGTGTTATACGGATCTACTTCCGTACTTGCCTGACCCGGGTAGGTTAATGTTCGAACCGACATACATGTACCAGACAAATACCCTGAAGGTAGGACATCACATGGGTTTGTACCATCACCAACCTTACTATTTGTTAAATCACGTGTCGATGGCTCTCCCTGATACCTAACGGCTAAGAGCTCCCATGTATGGTTCTCTGTAACCGGTCCGAGGTCGGTCTTCTGAATAGAAGCATCCACTCGTAGTTCTGGATAATATACAAATAAATTTGGGTCAACTGAAACAGTAGGTCTCAGGGAGTACTTACACGGATCATTACTACCCTCTCCCAGCGTGCTGTAAATTCCGTCCTGAGGAATCGCCACACTCAAGGTATTGTAATGCGGCGATAGAGAGCCGCCCGCCCCATTATTAACAATTACTAATTCATAGTCGTGACCCTTGATTATAGCACTCTGCTTTATTGTCAGTTGGTTGTAATCGTTATTACTTCCCTGAAGTTTCCATCGGTTATTATTTGCAATGAATTCATCGTTATTCATCCCTACTATGTTCCTACGCCCACCATCTGACCTTGGGTCGGGTGAAACAAACGGGTTGTTGAAATTTTCGTAGTCATCGTGGTCAAGCCTTGCGCCATCTCGAGTAACCCACATGTAGGTATCACCGAACACCGAGTCTGCATCGTATAACTTCACTACACGTTCACGTGGATTCGACACATCTATATCGCATTTATATCCGAAGGGTAATGTGACTCGTACTTCTTTGTTCGGTTGCGGATTGGCGGTATAGGTACTTCTGAGTCCAAACTGTTTCTCGAATCGGTTTTCTTTCAACGCAAGAGTCCCTTGACCGGCATCTCCTCCCGACAGGCTAACCTGGTAATTGAGGTCTAGTCCTTCGTTTGCATTTTTTGTTGTAGTACCTATCATTGATATTTCGATATCAGCCTTGTTGTGATTAGTTCCACTATTTGGTATTAAACCACCGTTTGGAAAGTCGAAAGTATGCCCAAAGAATTGATTGCCAGAGCAAACACTCTGAATAGGAATGTTGTATTGCCCCGAATCGGGAGTGGATACCCCATTAATGGTTATTTTTACATAAATATGACCCGTCACGTCCGCATCTATATTACATACTCTATTGGGGCTTTTACCCTTAGAGATCGTAATCGACTTATCGTTTGCCGAATTAATTGAAGATGGATAATAAGCCGCGAATTTGTTTTTTGTAACTTGAGCGACATCCAAATCTTTTAGGTGCAGGTCGATTGCACCATTAACACCCGCAGACTGATAATTCTCATTGTTACTAGGAAGATCATTTGTTAGACCAAAAGCTGCAAATACCGTTAATGTACCGATGCTCAGGATAAAACCTAGTGCAGATGCCAGACCAATAAAATACGTACGAGACCGATTGATACGCAAACGTTTCATATACGCTCATTGTACTATAAGCGTTACCGTAATCTTATTATTTTCTGCCAAATTGAACAGGCGCGTGTTGGAATGGATTTCGAGATCGGAAGAGCGTCGT
>JAUPVA010000045.1 GCA_030917245.1 Patescibacteria group bacterium | reverse complement strand
CCAGGACTGCTTCTACTGCGCTCGATATGTCACCGATTCGAGTCCCGTCACCCTTAATGGCATCGATTCCAGCGTACAGGCTCCGCTCTGTCTGCTTGAGTAAATGACGCACCGCTCCGGTTGGCTGCCGACCAATCACCGTTGTAAACGCTGAGTCGGTCTTCATACCTTTATACGTAATAACAAGGTCGAACCCCACCACGTCACCAACGCCAAACGGCTCGTCGGTTGGAACCCCATGAACAACTGCATCATTAACGCTAATACAAATACTGTTGGGAAACCCGACTTCTGAAGTACGATACGTCGCTTCAGCACCAAGTCGTTTGATTTCTGCTGCCACCCATGCATCGACGTCACGGCCTGTCATTCCGGGTTGCAGCCGCTGTTTTAGCCCTTGAAAAATAGTTGCTAGTATCTTGCCGCCATCTCGCATGGCTTGAATCTGCGCGTCTGTCTTACTCGGTTGGCTCACTCGTCACCTCGGCGTACAGCCTGTCATGAACTTCACCAGCCGACCCAGTGCCGTCCATATGAATAATTTTAATGCCATCTTCAGCAAAGCTACCAAGGACAGGATACATTTTTTGACGATAAATGGTCATACGCCGAGCGATTGTTTCGGGATTATCTTCCATACGTCCACGTTTTTCAAGGCGTTTCATAATTTCAGCTTCAGGCACTTCCAACACGACAACGAGTTCAATCCGCTCACCGCTTTTTTGCATGTGGTCAGCCAGCCATTCGGCTTGCTCTTTCGTACGCGGAAACCCGTCAACGATGACTTTGGGGTAGTGCTTCGCTTTTGCCTCGGTAATCGCAGCGTCAAACACTTCATACGTCAGCTCGTCACTGACCAATTCACCTTTTTTTAATACCTCTATCACTTCTGGGTCGGTGCTTTCGCGCAGCATCTGCCCGGTAGAGAGCCACTTCCAGCCCATACGCACAGCAAGCATCTGCCCCTGCATACTTTTACCGGCCCCAGTCGGTCCAAATAATAGAATCATCGGTTCTTCCCCTAATTACTTATTGCAGTTTTTCTTTAACGACCCGTGCCAAGATGGCGCCATCGGCGGTATTGCCAACTTTTTCTTTGACCGCCTTAATTACTATGCCCATCGCTTGCATACCCACGGCTCCCATGTCTTCAATCGTTTCGTCTACTACCGAGACGATTTCAGATTCTGTCAGTTGCTGTGGCAAGTACGTTTCAAGTACGGCTAGCTCAGCTTTTTCATCCTCAGCAAGTTCAGGTCGATTGTTCGCTTCGTACAGTTTTATACTCTCATGTCGTTTCTTCACTTCACGGGCAATCACTTTTTCAATTTCTTCGTCGGCAAGGCCTTCATCACGCTTGCCGAGAGCGACTTCTTCATTCAAAACTGCCGCTTTTAGATTGCGCAGTACATCACCCTTAAAACGATCGCCGCCTAATAAGGCGGCTTTCAAATCGTTTTGAATTGTTTCAGCCAGGGCCAAACTATCGGACTCCGAGACGCATCTTTGCCATCTTGTCAGCTTTGCGAGCCTTACGGATGATTGCTTTGCTGCGTCGTTCAGTCTTACTGATCGGCTTGCTGAATCGCATGCTTGCCTTAGCAGTGCTTAACACACCACTCTGCAATACCTTGCGGTTGAAACGACGAATAACGTTTTCGTTCGCTTCGCGTTCGTCTTTACGTGTAACTTGTACCATATCGTTAGCTAGTGTAACAGATATGAGGATAGGTTTCAAGACGGCACTCATTTAGGGTTCTTTTTTACCAGATGCAGTAGGCGACCCTCGACACTGCGCCTGCCTTGCCACTCATTTATGTCTGGGTGAAACCACACTTCGACCTTTGTCCCTGGGGTAACAAAGAAATGCTCCGGCGCGTTAAATGCTAGTAATTGCAGGGCCTGACCACTCTCAGACTGAACATCGAGTTTGACATGCTGCGAGTCGGCGCCCATCCGCTTTAAATACCGCACTGTTACATCGGAGCTTTTCAGTACCGGTTGAGAGTTACCGTTCCCGAATGGTTCGAGCATTTCGAGTAACTCCACCAGCTCTTCTGTAATGTGTGCAAACTCTGCTTTCGCATCAGCCGTTGGCAACAACAAAGCGGCTTGGTTATCCAGGCGCTGATCACGGTAGTGCTTATTCACTCTTTCTCTAAAAGCGTGAATATTTGCCGTCGGTAATGTCACACCTGCGGCTAATTTATGCCCGCCCCCCTTGGTAATAATATCGCTTGCGCTCTTAATGGCTTCGGCGGCACTAAATTCACCATAACTCCGTGCACTACCCTTAGTTTCATCACCCATCTCTTGCAAGACGAATGTCGGCTTTTTAAACTTTTCGAGTAATTTTGCGGCAACAATGCCAATAATTCCGTGGTTCCAACCAGGTGCGCTGACAACGAGTACATCGTCTGACTCGTAGAGTTTTGCTTGTTCGATTGCTTCTTTATAGATCGCGTCCTGCTCTACGCGTCGAGCGGTATTCAGCGCATCTAGCTCCTGGGCTTTTTCAAATGCCT
>JAUPVA010000044.1 GCA_030917245.1 Patescibacteria group bacterium | reverse complement strand
GTCACTGCAAAGAACAACATAACCTCGATAATAGTGTACCCGCTACTGCGAGAAGAAGAGCCGCTCAATCTGGCAATGCCCCCACCTAGTCTGCCCCGTCGTACATATGCGCCCATTTGGGGTAATTATAGCATAAGCATGGTGGTACTGAGCCACACCGAAAATGCTTCGTAGCCGTCAATTATTGAGTTACCGGCGAGAAGCGCTATAAAGAATCCGATAATAAGTAACGGTCCAAACGGTACCTGGGCTTTTCGAGATAGCCGACCGCTTATCAATCCTGGTAGAACCACAAGGGTACCGATGAGGTTTGCAAGAAATAATGCCAGCAGTGACAGCTTCCAGTCAATTAACAGGACACCCAGGGCTATCCCTAGTTTAACGTCACCAAAGCCGACCCATTTACCGCGAGATACGAGCCATAGCGCAAAGTAGAGACCACTCAAAATCGTAACACTAGCGGCAATAGAGAGAAGCGTTGGAACAATTGCGAGGTCTTGAAGGACAATAGCCGTAAGGCTCGTTATAACTACAGACAGCCCAATGAGGGGAAACATTACCTCGTTTGGCAGCAAAAACCACTTCATGTCGTACACAAATAAAATTACAAACATCGTCAGTGCGGCCAACCACAATCCAAGAACGAGCAAACTGGCGGCTTCAACACCAAACATACCAACCCAAACGGTAGTAAATAGAACAAACAGCACAGCAGTGCCCAGTTCGATTACTGGCTCAAAGAATCCAATTGGTTTAGCGCAGTAACGACATTTACCTCTTGTGCTCAGCCAACTGAATAACGGTATAAGATCGTACCATGCAAGCGTATGATGACACGACAAGCAACGTGACCGATCTTCATTCATCTTTGACTTCGTAAGAGTAACCAGACGCTTATACTCAGCCTTATCGTATTCCTCTCCGTCTTTTTTATCTTGCACCAGTTGGCGAGCCCGAAGTCGCCATACCTGGGCACCAGAAAAACTTCCCATCACGAGCCCCAATAGTCCGGCAGCAACAATAAGCAAGAGCGATACAGTCATTGTTCTCCATCATAGCAATATGAACGACTAACTCAAAACCGGCCTGCTGGCCGGTTTTGATACTACGAAGATGTCGTATTAACTAGTTATTAACACAAGAGACGCCACCGCCCTCGAGTACAAGTCGTAACGCGACTTTACGCGCACCCTGGTTCAGTGTGACAGCACCATTACCAGCACAAACTGCCCCGGTCGTGTAGTACACGCGAACAGCTGTCTGACCACTGTCGGTTCCGTCGAATCCTGTTGGAGATGTTGCCTCAGTTAGCTCGGCGAATGCGTAATTTTTTCCTGCTGGGTCGACAAATTCATCACCGTTAATTGCCAAGTATTTAGCAATGAATGCATTATTCAAGGTTGGTAGTTTGCCGCGGTTGTCATTTGCTGCATTTACAATTGCTGTCTGCGCACGACTCATGTCGTTCTTTCGTGCCGTGTCTCGCTGGTTACGTTGCAACGCTGGCAACGCGATAAACACCATCAGGAAAATCAGACCGGCAATTGCCAGTACCAACACGACTTCGATAATCGTGAATCCCTCTTTTTTTGTTTGGACGTTCATATTATGATTCCCACCTTTCTATGAACTTAATCTGTTAAGCATGACTATGCTTACGCTTATTCTACTCGGGGTGTTGTGATTTGTCTATACATTAACGCCGTTAACCAAGCTATAGATTGGGAACAGAATAGCCCCCACCATACCACCGGCCACAATCGCAAGCACCACCATCAATATTGGCTCAATAGCCGTCGAAATAGCTTTAATCTGCTCGTCAAGCTCATCTTCATACACCTGGGCGGCACGACCAAGCATTTCGTCAACCTTACCCGACTGTTCGCCAATTTTGATCATTTGCGGCACGAGCTTCAGCATGTATTCTTCGTTCTGCAGTGAGTCAGACAGCGCCTTACCGCCCTTCACCTTGTCGGCTGCGCGAGTAATGCCCTCGCCTACTAGAACGTTATTAACCGCATCGCTGGTAATCTTAAGCATGTCGAGCATTGGAACACCGGTATTAAGCAGCGTCTGGGCTGTGCGAGAAAATCGTGCCATGTAGAGCTTTCTGAACATCACTCCAAACAGTGGCACATTTAACTTAAACGTATCCTTCACCCGTATGCCGTCGTCTGTCTTAAAGTACTGTAGCAAGAAGTAAATCGCGGCTCCCATAATAAGCGCCACCAGCCACCAGAACGAAGTAAGAAAGTTTGCAGCACCAACCATGGCCGCAGTAAGGAACGGTAATTCCTTGCCTAAATCTTCGTAGAGCTTTTCCACTTGTGGAACAACAGTAAACATCATAAAAGCCATGACGCCAAAAATCACTACCAGCACGATGACCGGGTATGTGAGAGCGCCTTTGATTTTACTCATCATTGCCGCGTCTTTTTCTTGCTGGTTTGCAATCCGCTTCAAGGCATCGTCGAGTGTACCAGATGCTTCTCCCGCCTTAATGAGCGACAAGAATACCTTGTCGAACTGTTCAGGATATTTGGCAAATGAATCGCTAAGAGTCTTGCCTGCTTCAACATCGGCCAAAATCTCTTCTACGACTGCTTTGAAGCGCTTGTTTTCAGTCTGGTCTGCAATCGTGCGCATACTCTGTGCTAGTGGCAATCCGGCGCCAATCAAGGTTGCAAGCTGGCGACTAAAGACAATCTTGTCTTTTACAGTAATACGGTTCGTAAACCGCGCTAGCAGTGAATAACCCCCACCTTCTTCGGTTATATTGAGCGGCGCAAAACCTTGGGCAAGCAGTACTTTAGCTGCCGCCTGTTCGGACTCGGCCTGCACTACAGACTTCACCCGTTTTCCGGTGGAAGTATCCTTTGCCTCGTAGTTGAACCGCTTCACAGTATATTCCCCTAGCCTCTCATTAACCGTTCAAACTCGCCAAGATCAACGGCGTAGGTTCGCGCTTCATCATAGGTAATTGTTCCAGCTTGTACCAGTCCAGCGAGCGTTCGGTCCATCGTTTGCATACCTTGGTCGGCTGACGTTTGAATCACCGCGTCGAGCTGGTGAGACTTACCTTCACGAATAATGTTACGCACGGCAGGATTGGCAATCAGGACTTCTGCTGCAACTACCCGACCGCCACCGATAGCAGGCACCAATCGCTGCGAACAGATGGCCATCAGAATATTTGATAGCTGGGCACGGATTTGCGGCTGCTGGTGCGGCGGGAAGACGTCAATCATACGGTCGATTGATTGCGCTGCCGAGTTTGTGTGCAACGTTGCAAAAACTAAGTGACCAGTTTCGGCGATAGTAATGGCCGCTGAGATTGTTTCAAGGTCACGCATTTCTCCAATGAGCACGACATCAGGGTCTTGTCGAAGCGAACTTCGAAGCGCTGCTGAGAAGCTGTAGGTGTCGTAGTGAACTTCACGTTGTACAACGACGGACTTTTTGGACTTATGGGTAAATTCAATCGGGTCTTCAATGGTAATAATATGGTGTGATTTTTCGGTGTTAATCTTGTCAACGAGTGCGGCAAGAGTGGTACTCTTTCCACTTCCAGTCGGGCCAGTCACGAGCACGAGTCCACGAGGGTAATCGGCGAACGACTGCAACACTTGTGGCATGCCTAGTTCCATAACACTTTTGATTTCGTTCGGAATCAGACGCAGAGCGGCGGCTAAGTTGCCCCGTTCATGAAACGCGTTTACGCGAAAACGGCCTAAATTACCGAATGCGAATGAAAAGTCGAACTCTTTGTCTTTGTTAAGTATCTGCTGCTGGTCTTCGTCAAGAATGGCATAGACAAGCTGTTCAACCTCAGCTTCGCCGAGCGGGTTATAGCCGGAGATT
>JAUPVA010000043.1 GCA_030917245.1 Patescibacteria group bacterium | reverse complement strand
TCTGAAAAAGCCTTGCGAGCTTCGTTTATAAAGTGCGGTACTGAAAGCTGTTTTCCTGCCGCATGCTTTAGGTGCTCAAAAAAACGGTAATCATAGGCATCGCCGTACATGGAATAGAAGCCGGGAGCTTGTGATCCTTCCAGCGCGTCATCAATTTCGTACATCTTCCCTGCTAGTTGCCAAATCTCTAAAAAAAACCGATCAGTGTCGAACAGCGTACGGTCGAAGTCGCTCAGTATCAAGACCGGTTTAGGCAAAGTATATCCTCATCAAAGCTTTTGCAATCTCTGCCCCATCGTGACGTATAAGTGTTCGCGTATGGGCAATTGGATCGGCTGATGACGGAGCCAGTACTGGCTCCTTTGAAATAAAATCACCGCCGACTGCTTCATAATGCGCTGCCGCGAGCGCACTAGCGTCAAAGCTCACACGATGTTCATTTTCTTTAGCATATCTTTCGAGTAGTTCGTGCGATGGCGTATCGTTGTTGTACAGCACGTAATCTAGCTTGAAGTTACCAAACCGTTCAATTTCGCGTGCGAAATCAGATACACCAAAATTGTCAGTCTGGCCAGGCTTAGTAACCAGATTGCAAACGTAAATTTTCTTTGCGTTGGTGGCATTTAATACCTCACGCATTCCAGGGACAATCAGTGCCGGAGCCAGCGATCCGTAGAGGTTACCTGGAGCAATTACTAGTAAATCAGCCTCCATGATTGCCTTGTGTGACGCAGGGTTTAGCGCCGCCTCTGGCACAAGCTCCATGTCAGGGTGCCGGTTTAATCCAAAGTCTGCGTGCCCAATGTTAAACTCGCCCTCAGTAATAACACCGTTCGATTGCTTCATCACTAAAGTAACCTTATCGAGTGTCACAGGATGCACTTCTCCGGTGATATTCAAAACATCCGCCGCCGTTTCTACTGCATCGGCAAAATTTCCTGTCATTTTCTCAAGTGCGGTCAAGAAAAGATTACCGAATGCGTGTCCTTCAAAAGTACCACTGTCAAAACGGTAGTTAAATAAATCACGAACTCGCTCAGACTGACTTAAGGCAACTAAACACTGACGTACATCACCCGGAGGTAGTACCCCCAACTCATCCCGAAGTACTCCTGTTGATCCTCCATCGTCAGCCATATTTACTAAAGCTGTTATGTGACTGGTGTAGTGCTTTAGCTGCGTCAATAGGGTAAAACTACCCGTTCCCCCACCGATGACTGCAATTTTAACGCCAATCCTGTCCATACTAATCGCCTACCTTCTTTAAAAATGCAGCATACTTACGACCGCTCGGTCGTACGCTCCGCTCCATAGTGTTGTAGTCTACTTCTACTAGACCAAACCGAGGCCACTTCCCTTTATCCCATTCGAAATTATCAAGCAGGCTCCAATGAAGATACCCCCTGACATCGACCCCTTCCGCCAGAGCTCGCTGTAGTGCCAGAATCGTCCTTGAAAGCCACCATTGTCTTTTTTTGTCGCTCATATCTGCACACCCGTTCTCAGTGACAATAAGTGGAAGTTTATACTTTCGATACAGGTGTTCAAGTACGTGCTCTAAATCATCGGGACTCATATCCCAACCCAGGTCACTTGTCTGAACATGCGGATTATGCACCCGATAGCCATATACTCGATTAGAAAAATAAAAATTAACACCGAGAAAATCACAGCTTTTATAAACTTTCTTTAAGAAGTAGTCATCTTGGAAGTACTGCATAAAGCTGGCGGATTTTACCGATAAAGCCGCATTGTCTCCTGCGTAAAAATAATTGGAATTTTTTGCAACAGACACCTTATAGCCCCTATTCAGGCTATGAATGGCTTTTGCGGCACGGTTATGAGCCACCGCAAGGTTCGCCGTAACCTGATACAGTGCTCTCTTACTCTGCTTTGCGGGTGGCCAATGGCCTAAGTAATAACTTTCATATGCATAAACGTCTGGCTCGTTGACTGTAATAACATAGGTAACGTCACGCCCCAGCTCCGAGAGTATTTTCTCCGAGAACCGCACGAAGTATTTTATGTTCGATCGATTTTCGAAGCCTCCTTTTTCGGCAAACCAGACCGGCAAGGTGAAATGAAATAACGTAATTACCGGTTCAATGCCATGCTTTTTTAATTCGGCGACGTACCGCTTGTAGTAATCGATTGCTTCAGAGCTCCATCGTCCTTCATCAGGCTCAATACGCGACCACTCTACGCTGAACCGGAGAGAGGTCATATTCATCTTCTTTACGAGCCGGATATCGTGAACATAGCGTTCATAGTGGTCACTCGCTCTGCCAGACACATAGTTTTCAGGCTTCAAGGCCTGTTCTTTAATATCATCCCATATATCTAGGTCGCCATACTGGTATTTGGCCTGGGCTGCCAGACTCTTAGCGTGTTCCAGTTCCCATACGCTCCATTGATTGTGGTTGCCACCTTCAACTTGATGAGCCGAGATCGATGCGCCCCATAAGAATCGTTTAGGAAATTTCGCGATTGGCATATCTCTTAATTATACCGCTATTTCAATCACCAAAATGTTTTTGCAGACGCATTGTGATTGAACCTTCGTGTCTCCCAAGGATGTCAGAAAGTTGCTTCAGCGTTTTACCATTCTGGAATTCTTGCTTAAGGAGAGCATCCTGCTGCGATGTCCACGGGCGGTATGCGTTCGGGTACGTCTGTCGCATCACCTCGATCTTTTCCGACCAGTTGCTCGTCTTGTTTGTCGCTGCTTTTAATTCAATTTTTTCGATTGTACCTTCGAGTCCCGCCAAACGCTTAGCATCGGCTGCCGATTTGGATCGAAGCTGATCGTCAATATCGTAGGCCGTTTCACTAATCTCAAGGGCAGTGCGATTGATTCCGCGCAAATAGAGCGTTTCTATGCTTCTGACACGACTGAGTGCAACATACCCCATCCCAGCGACAAATGCCTTTCGTAAATCAATAAGCGCTGCGTCAAGAGTCATACCTTGGCTTTTATGAATAGTTATGGCCCAAGCAAGACGCAGTGGTATTTGAGTAATGCTAGCTCTCTTTTTATCTCCGTCGCGAAGCTCCCACGTATCAGGCTGCATAGTGACTTCTCTGCCATTAGTGAATTCTACGATCGGATAATCGGTAGCAGGGTCAAAATCGACCACAGTTCCAAGACTCCCGTTCGCATATTTGCGATCCATGCTATTCTTAACCGCCATAACTAAAGCACCTCGCTTCAGCCTCAGCTTTGCTGGTGCGAGAACTGAGCGTTGAAGACTCTCAACGTAGTTTGCACTTCCCGTTGTGGTCTGGCTATATATCATCTCATCGCCGTGAAGCTCATCAAGTTTTGCTTCATTCTGAACATCGACATCTATATTGACTGTGTGTAATTCGGTATAAATGCTGTCGGTGGGTGGCTGCACGTCCACGCGGTTCAATAATGTTTCAGCGTGCGATCTTCGGATATCGCGCGAACGCATGGCATTTAGTATTCCCCCCAGCGCATCATCCTCTTCTTGACGATGCTGTTCTTGCAAGTAGCAGATAACCGGGTCGAGATCAGTCCACGCCTTAGAGAACACCACGAATCCACCTTCGAGGCTATCTGCTCGGTTAACGGGTGGTAGCTGAAAAAAGTCACCGCTCATAATAACCTGTATTCCGCCGAAAGGAGTATCCATATCTTTGCGAACTAACCGAGCAATTTGATCGACCATGTCGAGTCGGAAATCATGCATCATCGATATTTCATCGATAATCAATACGTCGGTTTTTTCTATAATTTCACGTCTGCTTTTGCTGAGATTATCGACGAAATGCATGCCAATTTCATCGCGTATCCCAATGCCGCTCCATGCATGAATCGTACTGCCGCCTAAATGAGAAGCCGCCAAACCAGTAGTTGCCGTAACCGAAACATGCTTATTTTGATGCTTGGCAAGCTTAATAAACTGGTTGAGTACATAGGTTTTACCGGCCCCAGCTGGACCCGTCAGGAACACGTGATGCCCCTCGTGCATAATGGCCAAAGCCAAAGACTGTTTCATTCCCTCTATTCTATCATTCAATGTCTGCTTTCGCTTGTGCGCACAGAGGATATCATATATAATACGCCTAGTATGAAAAACATGAGCGGTTTTACAATTGTCGAACTCTTGATAGTAATTATCGTGATTGGTATCCTTGCCACCATCACCACCGTCGCACTGAGCGGCGTCCAAGCCCGTGCCAATGACTCGTCTAGACTTAGCGATGTTGCTTCTGTTAAAAAAGCCCTATCTCTGTATAAGACTGATAATGGGTCCTTTCCAGCCACACAACCGAATCCAGGCAATAATTCGTTTGAAATAAGTACAGACCCAGGCTTTCTAGGCAGCCTTTCCAACTATACTGCCTCCGAAACCTTTAAAGACCCTGCCAATACCCCCTCTAAGGCATATTGGTATAACAGGTTTGCCGCTGGACAATACGGCTGTCCCGCATCACTTGGCGCGTATTATGTATTTTGGGTTAAAGGTGGCATGCAGACGCAATCCAGCGCTCGCATAGACAGCGGTCCATGTTCAAGTCAAACATTATTTGCAACCACTCCAACTGCAGGTGCATGGACAGTAGATAGTGATGACTATATCCTTTACGGATTTTAGTCACTATCCGCGAGGTGGCTCGCCTTCTGGCTCGTCAAGCAATTTTTTGCTCTTAATAACATAACGCCTGCCAGTAATCTCGCTCGTAATATAATCTTCATTAATAAGATTAACGAACATATCGAGGTCTCTTCCGTCCATAATGATAATTTTGCCGTCGTCGTCGGTCATTAGATCAAGCTGCATCGCATCGGCGTACTCAACCGCTTGTTCTTGCGTAATAGCACCGATTTCGAGTTTTTGCAGCTTATTTACGACACCAGGTTTTTCACGAACCAGCGTTTGAAGATCCATTTCATCCGGTAGGCTAAGTTGGTACGTCTTTAAAATCTCTTCGACTTTTTGTTCCGCTAGCAGCTGTTTCTTGTATTCGTATTGGAATAGTTTTTCAAACTTAGATTGGCTAAAGACAAAGATATCTTTATCGATGATAAGGACCTGATTATCGCTCGGGAGCTTTACGCCAACTTCAGGCTCGAATGGGGCAAATGTATCACCCGATAGCTGCCAGCTGACCGCTCCTGGCAGAACGCTACTCTGTTGAACTGCCTTGGCGACATAAAAATACTTTCCATCTGGCCTCGTAGCTTTTAGGACTACTCCTTTGATTCGCTTAAATTCATGCTCTGTTTCAGAAAACTGCACGATATCATCGCGTTGTTTTTCTATCAGATGGATTAATGTCTCGGCTTTGCCAACTTTCTCAAGATCAGTTCGCAGTAAGACGTTCTCCTCGGCCTCAGATAACTCGAAGTCGCGTACCGACATGCCAGTACCTGCACCAAAATTCACGGTGTTTACTAAATCATAAATAAACATGGCCCTGGCTTGTGCGTCGAGGCCTTTTGACAAGCGCATTGCATACGGTGTGTAGTTCTTGCTAAATACAAATAGTTCAAGAGTGAGCTCGTTCTTTACGGCGTCAGTCTGATTTGCCCATAGAAAAATATCAGTCGTCTCTGTCTTTGTTTCTTCCACTTTATGTCCCTTATTGTTTGGATTATGTTCTTCTTATTGTATCAGTCTAGAATCGTCATATAGTACTAATACTTACAGCGAAAATAACAACATATCACCAATACATCCCGTCAGTAGCTTACCAATTCACCTCTCGACCAACGAAAGATTAACCGCCTGATTTTATTGGATGACTAGCGTTCCGGTGTAACGGTCATTAAGGTGATCGTGGAACATATACGTCCCTTTGCCTGCTGGCTTGAACGTCGCAGATTCATCAGGCTTTAGTGTT